>JBCBXA010000120.1:0-8040 GCA_039816825.1 Pseudomonadota bacterium
GAAATGCCGCTGCAAATCCAAATGCAATGGCATTTCTCGTTTGGGTCTTCCTGCGCCGCACCATCGCTGTTGGTCTCGCCCGCAAACATATGACGAGCGAACCCAAGCTCTTCACCAAGCTCAATATTGCCTTTTGGCGGGCCATCTCAAAAACCGTGGTCGTGGGCGTCTGTCTTGCGGCCATGTATGGCATGATGCAGTGGGCCGGGCTCATGGGCCCCAAGGTCGGTGCGCTTCTGCGATTGGGCGGCATTTGCGTCACTGGTATCGCGTTTATCTGGTATCTGTCTTCCGCCATTCTGGTGCCAAGCCGTCCGCTCTGGCGCTTGGTTCCGCTCACGAATGCGGGCGCGGCCAAACTTCGGGTTCTCATCGTCGCGTCGGCGGTTGCTTATGCCGCTGTTTACGCGGGTAACGGCATCGCCGACATTCTGGGCGCGACGGTTGAGTTCAGCCTGCTCACCGGACTGGTCGCAGCGATTGCCCAGGGGGTCATTTTCTTCCTGATGGCAATCATGAAGCCGGTGCAACGCGCGCCGTCTCCTATCGACAACACCGCGTCGCGTCAGCAGGGGGGCGATGCAGAGGAAGCCGAGGAGCGATCGCCTCCTGAGGAAAGACAGCCCCATTTGGAGCCAGGTTGCCCGTGGCCGATATCGCTTCGGTTCCTGCTTTATGCGCTTGCCCTGGCTATCTTCAGTTCGGCGCTTCTGGGCTATATCGGTCTGGCGTCCTTCATCTCACGCCAGGTTGTTGTTACCGGCGCAATCCTGACCACCATGTATCTGGGTTACATCGCCAGCCGTGAGATCGGCCGCGAAGGCATCTTCTCGCAGACGAGGCTAGGGCAGAAAACGCGCGATGCTCTGGAGTTGGACCAGCGGGGTGTTGAGCAGGCGGGCCTGCTGATCGGCGTGTTTGGCTTCGTGGCTGTCCTTGCCATCGGCATACCGCTCATTGCGCTGCAGTGGGGCGCTCAGGTGGTGGACATCGCCACCGGTGCCCGGCGCATCTTTACCGGCTTTGAAGTTGGCTCGGTGCGCATCTCCCTGTCCGGGATTCTGCTGGGCATTCTCGTCTTCATAGGCATCTACTTTCTTGTGCGCCTCTTCCAGCGTTGGCTCGATGCCGGCGTGCTGGCCCGCAGCAGGGTCGATTCGGGCGTCCGGGACTCGATCCGCAAGGGTGTGGGTTACGCAGGCATTGCGCTCGCAGCCCTGATCGCCATCACCTCTGCGGGGATCAATCTCACCAGCCTGGCCTTTGTGGCTGGCGCGCTGTCACTGGGTATTGGTTTCGGTCTTCAGAACATCGTCCAGAACTTTGTATCCGGCCTGATTCTGCTGGTGGAGCGGCCCATCAAAGTGGGGGATATCGTCACTGTTGGCGGCTATGACGGAGTGGTCAGCGAGATATCGGTTCGAGCCACCAAGCTGAGCCTGTTTGATCAGAAAACGGTCACCATCCCGAACTCCGAGTTCATCAATGGTACCGTCAACAACTGGACCCACAAGAACAGAAATGCCCGCAACGACATCACCGTGGGTGTAGCCTACGGGTCTGATACGCGGCTTGTTGAGCAACTTCTGCTCGACATCGCCATGGATCATCCAAAGGTGCTCAACGAGCCCGCGCCTTGGGTTCTGTTCAGCGACTTTGGCGGCTCATCCCTCGACTTTCAGCTGTTTATCTATCTGGCGAACCTTTCCGATGGCATCGCAACGCGCAATGAAATCCGCCACCAGATTGTCGAGCGGCTTGAAGAAGAAGGCATTGGCATTCCGTTCCCGCAGCGCGATCTCAATCTTCGCCTGGTGGACAGTGGCGATCTTCCTGACCGTTTGAGGGAGGGAGCGCCCATCAAGGCACAGGTGCCGACGGCGAAGAAGCCAGCGGCCAAGAAACCGACAGCCAAGAGCTAGAACATGGACACAGTGGTTCTCATTCCGGCGCGCTACGCGTCATCACGCTTCCCGGGAAAGCCGCTTCAGACGCTGCGCGGGCCGGATGGTGAGAAAACCCTCATCGAGCGGTCCTGGCAGGCGGCCACAGCTGCCAAAGGCGTGGATGCGGTCTACGTGGCAACCGATGATGAACGCATAGCGGACGCGGCCAAGGCCTTTGGTGCGGACGTTGTCGTGACTTCGGAAAGCTGCGCCAACGGAACCGAGCGCTGTGCAGACGCTCTGGACCGCCTTGATCTCAATCCCAGACTGGTTGTGAATTTGCAGGGTGACGCCCCACTGACCCCTCCACACTTCGTTGAAGCGCTGATTGAAGCCATGGCTGATGTGTCACATGAAGCTGCCGTCGCAACACCGGTTCTGGCGTGTGATGCGGAGACCTATCAGAACTTCAGAGAAGACCGGTTGCATGGCAAAGTGGGCGGCACGACAGCCGTGTTCGGTGCATCGCGTCGGGCGCTTTACTTCTCAAAGGAAGTTGTGCCCTACAAAGCCGATGGCAGTTTCGATCCCAGCGAGCCGGATGTTTTTCACCATGTCGGCCTTTACGCCTACACACCGGCAGCTCTCAAAGCCTATATGAGCGCAACGCCGGGGCCGCTCGAGACGACCGAAGGTCTGGAACAGCTCCGGTTCCTGGAGAACGGTGTTCCCATACAATGTGTCGAGGTCCCTGCGGGCGATCACATGTTCTGGGAGCTCAACAACCCTGAAGACGTGGCGCGTATTGAAGCGATACTGAACAAAACATGAGAGGCAGACAGACCATGAGCGAGACAGCCTCAAAATCAGTGCACGTCGGAGACTTCGACATTGCAAAAGGCAATGCGCTGACCATCATTGCCGGGCCTTGTCAGCTGGAAAGTGCGGAGCACTCCCAGATGATCGCGGGCAGAGTTGCGGAGATGTGCGAAAAGTTCGGCCTCAACTACATTTTCAAGGGCAGTTTCGACAAAGCCAATCGCTCCTCAATCACCACCAAACGAGGTCTCGGCGTTGCGGAAGGGCTGAAGGTCCTTGGCGGTGTGCGGGATGCTTGTGGCATGCCTGTCCTGACCGACATTCACACTGCCGAACAGTGCGAGGAAGTTGGATCGGTAGTGGACGTTCTTCAGATCCCCGCATTCCTGTGTCGTCAGACTGACCTGCTGCTGGCGGCAGGTGAGACAGGCCGAGCAATCAATGTGAAGAAGGGGCAGTTCCTGGCTCCATGGGACATGGGCAATGTGGCAGCCAAAATTGCCAGCACAGGGAACGAAAAGATACTGCTCTGTGATCGGGGCACCAGCTTCGGGTACAACACATTGGTCACTGACTTCCGTGGGCTGCCCATCATGGAACGCTCTGGCTATCCAATCGTGTTCGACGCGACCCATTCAGTGCAGCAGCCCGGCGGGCAGGGCACGACCAGTGGAGGACAGCGGGAGTTTGTTCCCGTGCTGGCCAGAGCCGCTGTGTCCATCGGTGTGAGTGCCGTCTTCATTGAAACACACGAGGATCCGGACAGAGCACCTAGCGACGGACCCAACATGGTTCCCCTCGATAAGCTCGAAGCCCTGTTGACGGAACTGAGCGAATTCCACGCCTTGGCGAACAGGCACCCGCTGACGGTTTAGGTTGCGAGTAACGCCTGCCCCAAGGGGCAAAGTCTGCAATCATAGCGAGGGTAAATTGGCACGCCCTACGGGACTCGAACCCGTGTTTCCGCCGTGAAAGGGCGGCGTCCTAGACCGCTAGACGAAGGGCGCGCGGTAGGGGGGAGATAGACGCCAAGCGTTTCCGTTGCAACAGGAAAATGCCCCGTTTGCCAAAAAGGCGCAGGAGTTTTGTCGGTTGCACCAACAGTGGCTTGATGGGACCTGCGCCTGCAGACGGCCTCAGCCGCGCCGACGCTTGCGCTTGCGGCACGCCCAGTTCCAGTCACGCTTCTTATAGGTGTCGATGTGCACTGATTTCGTATGGCAATAGGTGCCAACGCCGCCGCGGTCGGGCAAGGTTCGGAGATATTTCGCCAGCGTCCATTTCGATACGCCCGCCACCTGAATGTCGGCTGCGTCGCAATAGGTGTGGCGCGAGTTCCTGGCCCCGCCGGCACGCCGATTGTTCTTGGGGCTGCGGTAGCCAGAGGTCACGATCACTTTCTTGCCGAATTGGCGCTCAACCTTCTTGAGCACCCGCAGCAAGGAGGGCTTGAAGCACTCCACGCGAACGCCTTCGTGCTGCAGAAGCAGGCCATTGCGGCTGATCCGTGCGAAACCGGCCACTGAAGCAACTTGAACGGGCTCTGCCTCACGGTTGGCCCGTTCATCCGAGCTGCCAAATATAGTGCCGAACAGATCGCGACGTTTCACCCCAGGCAGGTCTCCGTTCGGTGACGAGCGGCTGGGCGCCGCACTGGCTGAGGCAATTTGCACGGACTGCTGATTCGAGATGGCGCGCTGCCGCATGCGCTGCTTGGCGCGAGCGCGGCGCTCGGCATCGCCTGACTGTGCCACGCTGGCAGCCGGGCGAGGGCGATTGTTCTGCCCGAACAGTGCGCCAAAGAACCCGCCGCCAGAATTGGCCGTTGCTGGTGCCGGGGCCAAAGCAGTGGCCGTATCGGGGATGGCGTTGCCGGTCTCGGGCTGATCTGCTTCAGCGTCAGCATCGGCCCGTGCAATCTGGCCAGTCTCAGATGCCACCGGCTGGACAGCGCCTGGCGCTGCTCCGGGTGCTGTGTCGGCCGCAGCAATCCGGTTGGAGGCGGCTGCAGCTTCTGCGCTCGCTTCAACCTGAGCAACAAGGCTTTCGTCCGCTGGCGCTCCCGGCGGTTGGGGTGTCACTGGTGTGATGGCGACTTCTGCCGGCGGAGCATCGCCATTCAGAGATGGCGGTGCCTGTTGCTCGAGTTCAGTCTGTGCCTGCGAAATCAAGCCGACTGGTGTGGGGGCAGATGAAACGCATCCAGAGACTGCAAAAGCCACAATTGCGACCGCAGAGCTGCGAAGCAGCGCGCCATGCGGCACGCGCTCATTATGCTCAATATCGCCGGACTTCATGATGCGATCACTCGGGCGTCTTTCGTTACACAAAATGCCGGGTTCACTGCCCGGCGCGTATGGTTAATGGCATATGACCGTAAAGCTGCCAAAGGGTTAAGACGCAAGTCTTGCCAAACGCTGTCACATAGCCCCGTCGCACGCCGCCAAACAGCGCGGTTGTGTGGCGGAATTATGGTTCACTTGTGCCGCCATTTTCGGTCTGCACAGGTTCCGTGGCCGAGCTATCTCCGGTCAGCTGCGATGGAATGACATGTGTGAACGCTCCCATATACGTTGGCAAAACGCGGCATTTGGAAGATAGTTGGATCGAATCAAAGTGCAGCATCGCCGGAGGGGTGTGGCGATGCACGGCTCGCAACGAGCCCGGGTACCGAGTTTGAAGCGGTGGATGCCGAGTATGAGTGAAGACAATCGACCAGAGCTGCGCAGACGGGCAGGCCAAGGCGGTTCCGACACCGCAGCGTCGCCTGAGTCTCAATACGCCTCTTCCACCGCCAAGGCGTCCGGCCGTGAAGAAGCGGTGTCTGCTCCCGAAGACCTTGTTGAGGTGTCCGGCACCATCAAATGGTTCGACGTGGCAAAGGGATATGGCTTCATCATCCCTGATGATGGTGGCAAAGACGTCCTGCTCCATGTCACCTGTCTGCGCCGCGATGGGTTCCAGACGGCCCATGAGGGGTCCCGGATCGTGTGCGAGGCGCACCAGCAGTCGCGGGGCATGCAGGCTTTCCGCGTGATCTCCATGGACAATTCGACGGCGGTCCACCCGGCTCAGGCCGGGGTGCAGCGTACCCATGTCGAGGTAGCGCCCGAAAGCGAGCTGATCCGAGCTGAGGTCAAGTGGTTCAACCGCACCAAGGGTTTCGGATTTCTCACCACTGGCGCAGGTACGGAAGATATTTTCGTGCATATGGAGACCCTTCGGCGCTACGGCTTGACCGAACTTCGCCCCGGCCAGATCGTGCAAGTGCGGTTTGGGCATGGCCCGAAGGGCCGGATGGCTGCCGAAATTCATCCGGAAGACGGGCCGGAAGCGCCGTCATCCCACTAGTTTGCCTTACGGTTGGCGCAAACCATCCGGAGAAGGGCGCCATGAGACTGTTAAAACGATCCCGGGTCCCTGCGGCTTTTCTCTTTTCATTGTTCTTGGCTTTCTCGGCATCGAGCCAAGCCATCTTCCATGAAGCGCCCCTCACGGTTGAAACCCGAGAAGGCGATGTCTCTTTTCAGATTGAGGTGGCCGATGACCCTGATGAGCGGTCTCGGGGCCTGATGTTTCGGCGATCCATGCCGGAAGATGCAGGCATGCTGTTCGTCCATGACGCGCCACGCGAAATCACAATGTGGATGAAAAACACCTACATTCCCCTGGATATGATCTTCATCGGCGCCGAAGGAAAAGTGGTTTCAGTCGCTGCAGACACCATTCCGCACTCATTGTCTGTGATCTCGTCCAGGGTCGATGCACGATATGTTCTTGAGCTCAATGCAGGCATGGCAAAGCGCCACGCCATACGGCCCGGAGATGCGGTGGAGCATCCTGCCATTCAGCGGAACTGAGTTTACGAACTGGAAAACTGGTCGGGGCGGTAGGATTCGAACCTACGATCTCTCGGTCCCAAACCGAGCGCTTTACCAGACTAAGCCACGCCCCGAGCGCCGCGCGAACCTTCCGGTTCGTATCTGACCGGCGCTCATTACATCGAAGAATCCATCTTGCCTAGAGGGGTTTTTTGAACCAGTTGAGAGAAGTTGAAATTTGTTGGCTTTTGCAGCCCTGACCAGCCGCCGGAAGACACCTATGCTACCAAAATCTATTCTCCCACCCGCTCCGCCATGCAATCGGGCAAAGGCAAGACCGGCTCTTGGGTGCTGGAGTATGAACGCGAGAGTGCGCGGCGAATCGAGCCCCTGATGGGCTATACGTCTTCAAGCGATATGCGCAGCCAGTTGCGCCTGACCTTCGACACCCGAGAAGATGCCGTTGCTTACGCTGAGCGCGAAGGCATTCCGTACACGGTGTCAGAGCCCAAACAGCCAAAGCGAGCCAAGGTCAGCTATGCCGAGAACTTCTCCGCGGACCGCCGGGTTCCCTGGACGCATTAACAGACGCTACGGGCTGATCATCAAGCCTTGAAGAAAAGTCCAGCTTGGGCCAAACCCCAATTGCGCGGTCCCGTAGCTCAGTTGGATAGAGCAGATGACTTCTAATCTTCAGGTCGGGGGTTCGAATCCTCCCGGGATCGCCATTTACCAATAAAAACAATAACTTACGGTAGGCATAAATTCCTAGAAGCCGTGGTTTACAGCAATTTTGCGCGGTTTACAGCTATGTTCCTGCTTTATCCCGACTCAACCTAGAAAGCGTCTCTCGCATCACGCGCTCGCGCCGGACGTACTTGTTGATGATCTTCTCCACGCTGTCTTTGTTCCAAGCCATGAAGTCAGCGATCTCTTTGTCGTCAAAACCGGCGTAGGCGTAGTGCGTCGCAGCCGTGCCGCGCAGATCGTAGAACCGCTTGGTCTCTAGATCATCGATCCACTTGCGCCTGCGTGCCGCCTCCACTGGGTCGCTGGGAAGCTCCTCGGCACGCAACCTAGCAATCATGCTCCGACGGGCGCGCTGGAAGTTGGAAGAGAAGCCATCCGGCGTGAACGGTTTGCCGCGGCTGTTGATGATAATAGCAGCCGGCTCGTAGCGCCGCTCGGCCCGTCGTGCCGCAAACCAGTCCAGTTCCGCCCGAATCTCTTTGGTGATTGGGATGAGCGCCACAACGCCACGCTTGGAGGTTTTCCACTCCAACCAAGCGCCTTTGTCGGCTGACGGCGGGATCACGAACAGATCACGCGGACGCAGCCCGGTATAGCGAGCAAGCCGTGTTGCGCGTACGCTGTACTCATTGGGCATGTCCTTGCAGAGCTCAGCAAGCTCATCATCAAACCAAATGACGTCTGAATGGTCTGCTGAGTGCAGGTGTCCTTCCCCCCTAGAACTGGGCCATTACATTGGCGGCGAGAGGGGGATTTGGCATGGC
>JBCBXA010000121.1:0-7932 GCA_039816825.1 Pseudomonadota bacterium
GGGCTTAGAGCCGGTGGAGGTCTTGGTTATCCCTCGACTGGTCGCCCTCATATTGGTGCTGCCAATGTTGACTGTTGTTGCGATGGGCTTCTCGATCTTTGGAGCCGCAACCCTCGTCAACTTCTACTCCGGCATCAGTTTCGAGCTCTATATGGAGCGTATGCGTGACTTCGTTTGGCCATCGACGATCATTTCCACGATGATCAAGACGCCCTTTATGGCTATCGCCATCGGAGTGATTGGATGTCTTGAGGGTCTCAAAGTGGGCGGCAGTACCGAGAGCCTTGGCCTGCGCACCACAGCTGCTGTGGTCAAAAGTATCTTTGCGGTCTTTGTTCTAAACGGCTTTTTCGCCGTCTTTTTCGCGGCCATCGAATATGGCTGAACTTCAATCCCCCTATACGTCCGCAAAGCGCGACGTCCTCATCAAAGTGCGCGACCTGACGGTCGGCTTTGGTGAGAAAGTGATCATTGAGGATCTGGACCTGGACGTCTTTCGAGGCGAGGTGCTTGGGATTGTCGGTCCATCGGGTACCGGCAAGTCCGTCTTGCTGCGGGCCATTCTTGATCTTGTGCCCCGCCGCTCCGGGACAGTGGCGGCCTTTGGAGCCGATATCGACAATGAAGCCGAAATTGACCGTCGCATGGTCGAACAAAAATGGGGTGTCCTGTTTCAGCACGGAGCTCTGTTCTCATCACTGACGGTGAAGGAGAACATTCAGGTGCCGATGCGTGAGTACCTCAAGCTGCCGCAGGACCTCATGGATGAATTGGCCCACTTCAAGCTTGGCCTTGTCGGTCTGCCGGTGGCCGCCGGAGACCTTTATCCGTCCGAGCTTTCCGGAGGCATGACGAAGCGCGCGGCTTTGGCTCGTGCCCTGGCGCTTGATCCTGAGATCGTCTTTCTCGACGAGCCAACCTCAGGCCTTGATCCCATCGGCGCTGCGGAGTTTGATCGGATGATTGGGGGGTTGCGCGATGTCATGGGGCTGACCGTCTTCATGGTCACGCACGATCTTGGCTCTCTGCATTCCGTCTGTGACCGAATTGCCGTGCTCGGCAACAGAAAGGTGCTGGTGGAAGGGGATATTCCCCATTTGCTTGCGTTCGACGATGACTGGGTGCAGTCCTATTTTCGAAGCGGGCGGAGTGAAGCGCAGGCTGCCAAGGGTACTCTCCAGGGTGCTTTGGCTCCGGGTGGCGCGTAAGCTATGGCGGTTGGCCGACTTGAACCATATGCGGGATTTTAGGGCGGAGCGTTGGAGACCAAGGGCAACTATGTACTGATTGGCCTTTTTGCATTGGTCATTATGGCGGTCAGCTTCGCCTATTTCTATTGGAGCGGCCGCTATGAAGCTGCCAGCAATCAGCAGGCCATCGAATTGCGGGTCGCTGGGTCTGCCACCGGATTGGGACCCGGCAGCGCGGTGCTCTTTAACGGCATTCGTGCGGGCCAGGTCACTGGCATAGCCGCTGATCCTGTGGACCCAAATCTTGTGCGCGTCTTTGCCCGCATCGATCAGTTCCTGCCTATCAAGGAGGACACCACTGCCTCCGTCGGAACTCAGGGAATTACCGGTATTTCGGTCGTCAATCTCTCGGGCGGCTCGTTGGGCGCGCAGCGCTTGCTTGAGAGTACAAACGTCAACTCGGTCGGTGTTCCCATTCTCCAGGCCGATGCCACGGCGGATATTCTGGCCGAAGCCCAGCAGTTGACGGGGCAGGCGGGTGACATTCTCTCCGGAATCGATGGGCTGATCCAGGAGAACCGCAGCGATCTCAACGGGATCATCGATAATGTGCTGGGCTTCACCGATGCGCTCAACTCCAACTCTGCCGAGCTGGAGAGCTTTTTGAGATCTGCTGCGGATGTTGGCCGCTCCCTTGAAGGTCTGGCCGTGACATTGCGGCCCGCCGCGACGCAGCTGGAAGGTATTCTCGCGGCGGTTGACGCGGAAGCCGTTGCCAAAACAACTGCCAATGTGGCTTCGATCAGTGACGACCTTGCAAGTGCATCCGGCCGATTGGATGGAATACTGGAAAGCGTTTCCAGCACTGCCGACAATCTCAACACCTTTTCGGACAGTCTGGTTGGCGTTGGAGAACAGACTGGTGACATTGTGGCGGCGATCAACGCCGACGATGTGGCCTCAATCGTCTCCCAGATAGAAGCGGCGTCAAAGAGCGTGCGCCAGATTACTGCTGACCTGCAGCCGCTGAGCCAAACGCTTGCCGCCCGCAGCGCTGAAATCGACACCGTGCTCACCAATGCCGCCTCCCTCAGTGCCAATCTCAGCGCTGGAACTGAGAACCTCGATGATCTCACTGATGGATTGGTTGAAGCCGCAGAGGCTGTTGCGATATTGGGCAACGATCTCAACACCCGCGTCGGAACCCTCGGTGCCGAACTGGAGCAGGCGGTGCGCGAAGCGCAGGGAACGCTCTCTGATGTTCGTGGCGTGGTGAACGATACGGGCGAGATTGTCCGGGCCTTTGATCCCAAGGTCATTGATGAGGCCAGTGAGAGCGTTCGCGTGGCCGCCAACAGTGCCCGCCGGACAATTGAGAGCTTTGAGCCCGTTGGTGAAGTTGTTTCTGCCCGCGCCAGCGATGTGGACGCTATCATTGTCGATCTGCGCGGCACATTGGAGAATGTACGCGGCGCGTCTGCTCGTCTGGATGGTCTTTTTGATGCGACCGAGGACGTTGTTGGATCAGACGAGGCCGAGGGCCTGATTGCCGAGGCGACCGCCGCCGCGCGTTCCTTCCGCGAACTGGCGGATCTTCTGACCGTGCGTTCTGATCGTATCACCGCCAACATCGGCCAGTTCTCCGACCGTGGTCTTGCGGATTTGCAGCAACTCATCCGCCAGACACAGGGCGCTGTTCGCAGTTTCGAGCGGGCGGTTCAAAACATTGGCAACAATCCCCAGCGCGTCATATTCGGTGGGAGCGATGTAAAGGAGTTTGGCGGCCGCCAACGCCGCTAGTGAGAGCCCATGACTTGTATGCCGTCTCCTCTCCGTACGGGCCTTATGGTTGCTGCCACCGCTTTTGCCCTGTCTGGTTGCTCCGTGCTCAGCGGCAGTGGCCCGGATTTGGACACTTATGACCTGTCTGCACCGTCCGACATCTCTTTGTCTGGCAGCACTGGCGCGCAAGTGCTGGTCACCGCCCCAACGTCGCTGAAGTTGCTAAACAGCGAGCGCATCGTGGTTCGAACCACGGACAATGAGGTGACATATCTGCCCGGCATTCGCCTGCCTGATACAGTGCCCAACGTTCTGCAGCTCAAACTGGCCGAGACCTTTGTGAACACCGGGCGTTTCGGTGGGGTCGGGCTGCCCGGGCAGGGGCTGTTGATCGACTATCAGCTGGTTTCGGTGGTGCGTGCCTTTGAAATAAGGCCCTCGGCGGGAGGCTTCGTGGCCCGTGCCGAGATCAGCGCCAAACTCGTCAACGACCGCAACGGCGTCGTGCGTGACGCACGCGTCTTCGCGTCTGAAGTGCCGGCCGCTTCCGACGGCCGCCCGGCGGCGCAGGCGCTGGACCGGGCATTTGATGCCGTGGCTGCTGACATCACTCAATGGATTGTCAGCTCCATCTAAGGCGAGCTTCTGACGTTCTGTCCTAAAGAAAAGGGGCCAGACGGCCGCTTTTAACTCATATGCGGGAGCGAAGACTCAGCTCAGTCGGCCGCTGGCATGGGCCAGCATGGTATAGACCTTGCCATTGTCCGAAGTCAGCGTCGCTTGGGTCTGACGACCATCGCCGTTGTTTCGAGCGACATCGGCCAGAGCGCGCTCGAAGTCCTGAATGTAGCGATCGACGTGACCACGGAAGCTGAGATCAGAGATGTATTTCGAACTGATCTGATCGAACACACTCTGGCCATTCACCGTGTAAAGGGAACGCGAGAACAGTCCCCGTTCGCCCCGGCGATAGCGGGTCCACAGATCGTCCACGGCGCGATGGTCCATGGCAGAGGCGATGTCGTTGGTGATGGCTCCCAAAGGCTGCTCGGCCTCTTTGGGCTCTTCCTTTGAAGCCCGTGCCAGAAGATCCTTGACCCAGGTGCCGCTACCAACTTCGGTTCGCGTTTCTGAGCGGCTTGCACGCTCCACATTGGCTGCCGTGCGGGAGGGAACTCCCGTGGGCAGATCGCTGGAAGTGGAACGTGGCAACGTCTCGCGAACCGGCGCGGGCGCTGGAGTGCTTCTCGCGGGGCGGGCAATCTCGGATGCACCATAGGCATCCTTGGTTTCTGTGACGATGTTGGACAGGTCCTTCAGGGCCTTGATCTGGTCCCCGACGGCTCTGCGAAGGGCTGCGGTGTTCTCTCGAGCTTCCTCCGGCAGGTCCATCACGCCCTTGCGCAGTTCGCCGCGCGTTTCGCTCAGTTCGGTCTGAACCGTCGCGGCAGCACGGCGCATGTATTCTGTCGCCTCGGTAAAGCGTTTGGCTGCGCCCTCGATGGCTTCCGTCATCTCACCGGCCAGGCCCTGTGAAGCGGCCTTGATAACGCCAGCCGCGCGTCGGCTTTCCTCGTCGGCCGCATTGGACAGGCTGGCCAGTTGAGCCGAGATATTTTGAGCTGCTGAGTCGGACGTGCGTGCCAGAATGGTTCCGATGTCGCGTGCCCGTGTTTCGGCGTCCGAAAGAGTGGTGTTCACGAGCTCGGAGAAGGCATTCATCTGCCGCTCAATGTCAGAGCTGCGATCTGCGAGTCCCCGAGCCAGGTCTTCGACCACCTGCCGGCGCTGATCTGCATTCAAGTCGAGATTGGTCTGCGCCTTGCCGATGAGATCAGCCGCCGCCGCCAGGGTCGCACCCTGTGTCTGGAACTGGCCGGAGATCTGACTGATATCGCCAAGCACGCTTCCTGATATCTCGGCGAGGCGGCCAAGGTTTGCTTCGATCAGGCTCGACGCGGTCTGCAAATTCTCAGATGTGGTGCTGGTGAGCGCCGCGAGGGTCTCAGTCCGATCAGAAAGACCTGTCTGAATGTCGTTCAGACGCGTTCCCGCTTCCTCGATCAGGTCCTTCATCACATCGTTCGACTGCGCGATGCGGCTGAGCAGCATGCCCACTTCGCTTCGAAGCGCTTCATTGGCACCTGTCACGGCTTGAGCGGCGGCGGCAGATGAGCGGTCAAAGAGGTCTGCAAGAGCTTCGCTTTCGCTGATCACCTTGTCGCTCGCATTGCGCGCAGACCCTTCGATGAGTTCCGCCAGCTTCTGACCGCGACCCTCAATCTCCTCGATCAACGGACCGGACTTGCTGTCCAGAAGCTCGCCAATCTCGTGACCGCGGGCGGCCAGCATTGTGTTGAGCTCTTGTGTGCGCTCGGAGAGGGCGGAAGACAGGCTTTCCGCGCGCGCGCCGATGGCATTCTCAGTGTCTTCCAGAGTGGACGAAATGCGCTGGGCGAGGCGATCAACGCTGCTTTCAACGGCCTCTCTCGCCCGGTCTGTTTCTTCCGTGATGCTGCCTGTTATGCCCGAAACCTTCTCACCGAGACGTTCGGCGATCTCGCCCGTGCGTGCGGACAGTGTCTCGGAGATGGCGGCCGTGCCCTGTTCCAGATTGCTCGTGATACGAGCGGTCTGGCCTTCCACTTCAGCGATGATTTCTGACGCTTTGGCGGCGAGCTGATCAGACTGGCGTTCTGCCGCACCCATGATCTGCTCGTGCTGCGCGTCCAGCGCTGCGATGGAGGATTGTGTCCGCGCGTCGATAGCGCTTGTGAAGGTGTCGACACCTTCGGCAATGGAGCTCACCGCCTGTTGGCTGCCCGCTTCCAGAGCGCTCTTAAGGCCTTCGCGGCCCACATTCAGAGCTTCGGTGGCGCGTGCAGTCCCTGTTTCCAACGCTTCGTTGATGTCGTCAGCCGAGGCGGCCAGCGACCGTGCCGATGCGCGGGCTTTCTCCACCAAAGTGGCGGAGACCTTATCGGTTTGCGTGGCGATGGCCGCGTTCACCGCTTCGGAGCGACGCTCGAAATCGGCTGCAATGGCATCGGTGCGTTCTGCGATGCGCGCCGCGGCTTCATCGCCCTTCACATCAATCGCACTGGCGGAATGGTCCAGTGCCTCTGTCAGGCGCACTGCGCGTTCTTCGAGAAGTCCCGTGGCGCGCTCGATGGACCCTTCAACGGCGCCTCGTGCCGCTTCCGTCCTGGTCTCGAACTGCGAGATGGCGTCCAGTGTTTTATCGGCAGCCGATGCTGCAGCCGCGCTGGTGCGCTCTTCCAGAAGACCAATCTGCCCCGACATGTCGGAGGTGGCCTGGCTGGCCGCACGTGTGATGGCTCCAGACATGTTGGAGAGCGTTTCATCCATGGCTGCGATCTGGCGATCAGAGGTCTGGGCGAGGGCGGCAATCAGGCCGTCCGACCGCTCGCCGACCTTGCGCTCGACAATATCGGTCGCTTCGGCCACGGAGTTTGCCAGATCATCGGTTTTGGAGACCAGCATGTCCTGCATGGTTTGTGTGCGCAGGGTCAGGTCTTCAATCGTCTGACTGGAGAGTAGATTCATCTGCTCATTGCCGGCAGCAAACGCCTGGGCGATCTCTTTGGTCCGCGCCAACAGCGTTTCGTTGACGGTGGCCGTCCGGCTTTCGATGGCATTCTGTATGCGCTCGCCACGCTCTTCAAGAGAGCCTGCGCCCGCCTCCAATGCTGCGGCGAGTGCCGCCGCCTGTGAGCCAAGCTGTTCGACAAGAGTGCTGCCGCGTGTGACCAGGCTGTCGTCAATCTGGCTGAGACGTCCATCCAGATTTTCATTCAGTCTCTCGGAAGCGGCGTCGATGCTCGTGGCCAGTTCGCTGCCGCGTATGGCCAGAGTCTCATCAAGCGTCTGTGTCACGCCGCGCGTCTGGTCCAGAAGCGAGTTTGCCCGTGTCTCAATCAGGGATGCGACGCCTTCGCCAGCTGTTGTCAGCTGGGCGTTGATGCTTTCGGCCTGGGCAGAGATGGACTGATTGATGGTCGTTCCACTGTCGTTGATGCGTTGCACAAGCTCGTTGCCGGTCTCGCCAAAGCGATGCATCAACTGCTCTCCAGACTCAGCCAGCAGCGATGCAAGGTTGTCGCTGACGGTTCCGAGAGATGCGGAGATTTCCTGCGCCTTCAGGCCAACCTCTTCCGTGAGCGCCAAACTGGACGTCGATACGGTGTCTGATATGCGATCGCTGGTCGCCTGAAGCTCGTCGCGCAGTGTTTCGTGCGCGCCGGAGATGGAAGCGCGCACGCGTTCGGCATGGTTTACCACGCTCTCTCGCTCTGAAGACAGTTCCGAAACAAGGCCCCGCATGCGGGTCTCGTTGTCCGTGTAAGCGCGCTCAAGGGAGTTGACCTCATTGTGCACCAGCACTTCCAGTTCTGAGGCGCGGGCGAGGGCTTTCTCGACACCATCGCTCATCGCATTCACTTCGCGACGCACCGCTTGGCCGACCGAGAACACCTTCTCGCGGGCCATGTCTTCGGGTTCGATCAGCCGAACCGCTGCCTCGGTCATCGAGCGGGCGGCCAGACGCATGTCATTGGCGCGATAAACCATGGCGGCAAACGCGAAGAACAGGAGGATTGGAACAATCACGCCCACACCGATGCCGATGAGGCCCGGATATTCCTGAACGCCAGCGGCATCTCGGATCTGCAGGACAGGCTCGCCATAGAGCCAGAAGGCAAAGGCCGCGCCAGCCGCGATCCAAAGCATGCTGAACAGCAGTGCCCACACAAATGGCCGTCTGGATGGCTTCTGCTGCATTTTGTAGACGATGGAAGAGACCGAGCGTCGCGCGTCGTCATTGGCGGGTGGGCTCGCCGGCTTCACCAGATCGTCGTCCAGATCGATTTTGGGCTTGGACACCGCTGCTGCTGCCGCAGCGCCGGCACCAATGCCAGCGGTGGCTTCGGCCGGGGTCAGG
>JBCBXA010000122.1:0-7311 GCA_039816825.1 Pseudomonadota bacterium
GGCCTCGCGTGGATGACAAGCGCGTCTTGAGTGGGATTATCTTCATCAATCGCAACGGCTTACGCTGGCGGGATGCACCTGGGGCTTACGGCCCACCCAAGACGCTTTACAGCCGATGGAAGCGCTGGAGCGAGAAAGGCATCTTTGCCCGGATGCTGTTGGAACTGGCCGATCAGGGCGGCGAAACGGATACGCTGATGATCGATGCGACCCATCTGAAAACGCACCGCACTGCGACCAGCATGCGGTTGAAAAAGGGGGAGTGGCCGTCTGATTGGTCGCACGAAGGGCGGGATGAACTCCAAATTGCATGCCGTAACGGACGCTGCCGGTCGTCCCTTGCGGATGTTTCTGACTGCCGGGCAGCGTAGCGACTACATCGGAGCCCGGGCCTTGTTGAGTGATCTGCCCGAAGCCAAACACATGCTGGCGGATCGTGGCTATGACGCGGATTGGTATCGTGTAGCGCTTGAAGACAAGGGAATTACGCCCTGCATTCCCTCACGCAAAGGGCGTAAAGTTCCGATCCCGTATGACGTTGACAGATACAAGAAGCGCCACAAAATCGAGAACAGTTTTGCCCGCCTCAAAGACTGGCGGCGCATCGCAACCCGTTATGACAGATGCCCGAAGGTCTTCCTCTCGGCATGCGCCCTGGCCGCGGTGGTCATGTTCTGGTTATGAATCCTGACCCTAGGTTGCCGGTCTCACCTCGAAGTTGGCTTCGACTTCGACCGGTGCGTTGAAGGGAAGGCTCGACATCCCGACAGCGGAACGAGAGTGTCGCCCGATCTCACCAAGCACCTCAACAATCAGGTCTGAGGCTCCGTTTGCAACTTTGGGATGTTCCTCGAACTCTGCCGTTGCAGCCACGAAAACCGTGAGCTTTCGACAAGAGACTATCCTGTCCATGTCCCCATCCAGTGCAGCTGATACCTGGGCCAACACATTGATCGCACAGGTGCGGGCAGATTGGTAAGCGTCCTCCACAGAGATCGTGCTGCCGAGCGTTCCTCGGTCTGCCAGCTCCCCATCAACGAACGCAATCTGTCCGGAGACATGGAGGGTCCCGTCTGGGCTTAGGTGCGTTGGAATGTAGTTGGCAACGGCGGCAACAGCGTCAGGCAGTTGTATGCCGAGGTCTTTCAAGCGTTGGTTGATGGACATGGGATATCGAGCAAATGCTCGCCTCTAGTGAAAAACGGATTTCAGGGTTTCGGACAGTCGGTCCAGGTCGTTGTCGGTGACGTGCATGTAGGGAGCAAACCGCAGGGAACTGCCGCGACGGCTGAGATAGACGTTCCGTTCCGCCAAGCTAGGGAGAAGCGATTCCGGAATGCCGCCTTCCAAGCCCGCTCCAAGGATGTTGGGGCTCCGGACTTCTTTGGGTACGGGCACAAATCCGTAGGGCTCCAGTATCGCCGCGATGCGTTCGTTGATGCCTTCCAGGGTCTCCGCGATGTTGGCCACGCCCCAATCTGCAATCTGTTCCAAGGCAACCACGCCGCCGGGTAGGATCGAGGGGATGTTCTTTTGACCCATCTCGAACCGACGGGCACCGGCTTGGTATTGGTCGTGGTATTGAACGAGGTTCTCAAACACTTCGGCATCTGCTCGGCTGAGCCATGTCTCTTCCAAGGGCCGAGCGTCGTGCCATTTTGGGTCAGCGTAAAAGAGGCTGAGACCGTAGGGGCACAGCAACCATTTGTATCCGGCGGAGATCAGGAAGTCTGGCTTGAGCGACGCAATGTCGATGGGCTTAGCCCCAAGTGACTGCGTGACCTCAAGGATGAAGTAGGACCCCATGGACCGGGCCGCGTCGGCAATCTGATCGAGGTCCAGCAAAGCTCCGTTCGTCCAATGGCAATTGGGAAGGGCGACCAGTTTTGTTTGTGGCGTGATGCGATCCAGCACGGCCTGGGTCCAGCCATAGTCGTCAGGCGTCGGAACGACGATAAACTTAGCTCCGGTTTCTTGACCCAGGCGTTGCCATGGAAGGTAGTTGGACGGAAACGCCTCGTCCAACACGATGATTTCGTCCTGTTCCGAAAGGTGCTCTTCCAAGATACGAGCCGCCGTGGATGACCCATAGCTGGCCGACGGCGTTACGGCGAAATTGTCTTCGCTGACGCCAAACGCTCTAGAAGCAGCGGCACGAAACGCCTCTGCGTCATCGAAGAAGTGATTGGGCTTGCATTCCCATGGGCGACATTTTGACAGCGAGCCTTCGACCAGGGCTTCACCAGCTTTCTTCAGCAGCGGAGCATTGTAGGAGCAGTTGAAATACGCCAGGTCCGACGGGATATCGAACAGGTGTCTTTGTGATGGGATTGCCACCATCTTGCGTCGCCTTTCAGGAAAATATATTTGGTACAAATAACTGATTGTATCAAATGTGAGGGTCAAGATTTTCATTGTATATAAGACAATGAATCTCGCCGAGAGTTTCATCAGTCCTTGCGGACGCATCTTGGCCCAGTACAATCATCATATTGTGCAAATTGTGGGTTGATCGATGCGGGTAAAGTACAAAGACGTTGCCGCTGACCTAGCCCGGGACATCCGCAGAGGGACCCTCAAGCCGGGTGACCGCCTGCCGACACATAGGGAACTGGCACATCGCCATGGGTTGTCGTTGGGGACAGCAACTAAGGTGTTCTCGGAAATGGAGGCCATGGGGCTGACCATCGGCGAGGTCGGTCGCGGAACCTTTGTTCGGATGAACGCCGACGCACGGGCGATGGAGTTTTCCTACGAGACCCCTGGCAAGGCAGTTGTGGACTTCAGCAAAAACCATCTCGTCCTGCCTGAACAGGACGACATTTTCCAAGCCGCAATCGCAAAGGTGCTAAGCGATCCAGATTGCGATGTGCTCGACTACCGGAACAATCCTGGGTCCGAATATGACCGGCTGACCGCTTGGAGGTGGCTCAACGAAGATCGTGAGACACCAATCGACAGCCACAAAGCGATCACTATATGCAGCGGCGGACAGCACGCATTGATGCTGGCACTGATGGCGACCTGCCGTCCTGGGCAGGTCGTGGCAGTCGAGCGTTTGACCTATCCTATGGTACGTCTCGCATGCGAAATGCTTCGCCTCGATGTTGTGGAAGTGGATGCGGATAGAGACGGGATTGTCCCCGAGAGTTTTGATCGGCTGTGCCGAAAACATGATGTCTCAGCCTTGTTCTGCATCCCCAATGTACAGAACCCAACGTCCACCACTCTCTCATTGGAACGCCGTTCAGAGATCGCCAAAATCGCCAATGCTCACGATGTGACACTCCTCGAAGACGACGCCTACGGTTTCCTGCTTGAAGAGCCCCCGACACCGTTAACCGAACTTGCTCCAGATCGAACCCTCTACATTCGAACGCTCTCCAAGAGTTGGGCTCCGGGCCTAAGAGTGTGTTTTCTGGTCTCGCCAGGCCGCCACAAAGACGCCGTGGACCGCGCCCAACGTGCTTCCGTCTGGATGAACGCACCACTCATGGCATCAGTCGCGTCCGAGATTGTTTCATCCGGTCAATATGATCTGGTCGTCCGCGCCAAGCGCAAAGAGGTCTTCAAACGCCAGGCCATTGTACGCCGCATACTGGCCGGAATGCAGATCGAAACACAGCCGCAGAGTATGCATGTGCTGCTGCCTCTTCCGTCTAACGCTCGGCAAGACTGGGTGGTCGAAGCACTCGCCGAAGCAAATGTGTTGGTATCGCCCGCCTCTCAGTTCGCAGCAAAAGGCGAACGCTCCGGATTACAAAATGGCCTTCGGCTGTGTATCGGCGCGCCTCGTAACCGAGCAGAGATGGAAAACGCCTTGAGAACACTTCGAGCAGTGGTAGAGGCTCCACAAAACAAAGAGGCTTGGCGATAAGCCGACATTGAGTCTCTGCGACCGAATGGCGGAAATGTCCCGCAAAATGCTCGATCGTTTGTAGCTTAACGAATGGCCGCTTTTACATTGATTACCCCCTACCCCCACATCAAAAACTAGCTTTGAAAGTCGATTGCACATAAGCGGGTGTGGATGCCCCGGGTCTGAATTTGGTGTCAGTAGGTCTTGGAACGACTGATCTGGTGCAGTCAGGTGTCCGGCCTCATCGTTGCCGCGACACATGGCCGCGGGCCTTTATGGAGATACGCGATCCGGGTCCCAATCACTTATGCGGCCTATCAATGGCCACGCGCTTATTCTGGGTGTTCCGAGTCAATCTCTTGATCCGTGTTCCGTAACTTTCCTTCGCCTCTTCAGTCCTGCCGGTATCCGGTGCCGTTTCTTTATGCGGCAGCCCGAATTTCGTAGTTCTTCTCTGTCACCATCATGGCCCACAGCTGACGCGCCATCCTATTGGCAAGCGCTACAGCAGCAACCAAACGTGGCTTCTTCCTTAGCATATTCTCAAGCCAAGGATCGTCGCAACGACCTTTTCGCTCGGACGCACTGATCACCGACATTGCCCCAGTTACAAGCAATCGTCGTACATCGCGCTGCCCCATCTTCGTAATCCTGCCAAACCGATCTTTGCCGCCAGTTGAATTCTGACGTGGCACGAGGCCGAGCCAGGCTGCAAAACCACGTCCACGGTCAAAGTCTTTCGCTGCTGGACAGAAGGCTTGGATGGCCACCGCTGTAATGGGGCCAACACCCGGCATAGTGCGTAGGCGCCTCGCCTCGGGCGACGCCTGTGCCATCTTCTTCAAGGCACGGTCGATGGTTGAAATCTTGCTCGTCAGCTCCTCAATGTTCTCTGCCATGAGCATGGCCATTTCGAAAACCGGTGCTGGCAAGCTTTCAGAATGTTCTCGGGAAGCCGCCACCATCCGCGCAACACTTGCCCGAGATGATGGCAGCAGGACACCGTATTCTGCGAGGTGCCCGTGCATGGCATTGATGAGTTGAGTGCGCTGACGCAGATAGAGATCTCGGCTTCGGAACAGCGCTGCCTGCGCCTGTTGTTCTTTGGTTTTCACTGCCACGAAACTCATATATGGCCGTAGCGCAGCCTCGACGATGGCTTCAGCGTCCACAGCATCATTTTTGTGCCTTTTCACGAATGGCTTCACATAGACTGGTGGGATCAGGCGAACGGTATGGCCCAACTCTCCTGCCTCGCGCCCCCAATGATGCGCCGTCGAACAAGCTTCCATCGCAATTGTGCAGCGTGGAATCTCGCTAAGGAATTTCATGAATTGTGGGCGGCTAAGTTTCTTACGAAATTGAACGCGTCCCCTGATATCTGCTCCATGTACCTGAAACACGCGTTTGGCTAGGTCGACGCCAATGATGTGAAGCTCTTCCATCTTGTCCTCCTTCGGTTTCCGACCAGTCTTTGGTCAGATCGGTTCAGTTGTGAACCAGCAGGAGGGGCATCCAATCCATCACTTATCGGCAGTTGGCCAACACACCGCGCACAAACTCTACCCGGCTCCGCTTAAAAGGCATTGAGTTCACGCGTTGCTAGCACGTGCTGCACAGTTACTCCCCAGTGATCTGCAAAAACCTTCCATACTCTTCGCTGACCTCCCGCGCCTCTTCGAAAGCGCGCGCCCGCTCTTCTTCAAGACACCGAAAGTAGGCTTGGATGTCTGTAATGTAGGTTTCGAAGTCGCGCGCGATCAGGTCTCGATACTCTTGAACATCTTGCGGATCGGTCGGAACGAAGGGTCTCGGTGGCGCATAGCATGTTTGTGCGACCGCCCCTGTGGGAAAAACAATCAACAAAAATACGGAAACACAGCGCCTGGCTGACCGACCTGCTTTCATGGCTTTCTGCCTTCAATGCTTGAGAAAATCGCCTTTGCGTGCGTAATAATGACCCAGGTTCTCGGGTGAATGCAAGACAAAACCGTATCTTGCGCACAAAACCGTATTATTGTAACTATGGCTCATCGAAGCAAATGCCTCGGTGCGCCCAACGAATGAAAGAGCGCGCTATGGCGATGGATTTAGCAAAAGAAGCGCCGAATGTGGTTACAGAAGCAGGATTCAAGGACCTCATCGAATCCGGATATCACGTCGAAGTTGTTTGCATGGGCGACGCCTACCGTAAGAATTCGGTTTGGCACGGCCTATGGGTTCTTCGTGCTGTCAACGATGAAGGTGTCGAAAAGCAACTCGTCACTGCAAGAGCCCGAACCTCCGGAGACTCGATCCAGATCAGGACCTTCAAAACCGTCACTGGACTGGTCTCGTTCCTCATTGACCTCGGTTTCTCAGTGGTTGCGTTCCCGGTCTATGAAGGACAGCGATGGACGTACACGCTGTCCCAATCCGAAGACGACGCTAACCAAGGCTAGCTTTCTCGGCTTCCTGCTCGCGGCAAGCGCCGCGCATTCCCAAGGCATGGTCTTTACGATGGAAAGCGATGGCTCGCTTTCTGCCTCGCAGTCTCAAGACCGCTTTGCACGCAACTACAACGACGGGGTCGGTCAAGGCGATCCCAATGCCCCTCTCTACATCTTCGGACAAGGTGACGAACCTGACGCTGCTGAAGAAGAGGCGGATGGCGATGGCACTTTCAGGGTAGCGGCAGTCGCGCCCCGTGTCGCCGTGCCCCGTCCTGAAATCCTTGCAGCGATAGACGACACTGCAATGCGCTATGGCAGCCACAGGGGCTTGCGTGCTGCGGGCTTGACCGTCACCGAGTGGCGTCTGTTGTTCCGCTCAAACATCGAAATCGAGAGCGCCTACAATGTGAACGCACGTTCGCATGTCGGCGCGATTGGCCTGGGTCAGCTCATGCCGGGAACCGCCGAAGATCTTGGCGTCGATCCCTTTGACTGGCGGGCAAATCTTGACGGCTCCGCGCGTTACCTGATCGCACAATTAGAGACCTTCGGCGACGCGCGGTTGGCGCTGGCGGCATACAACGCTGGCCCCGATGCCGTCAGGCAATACGGGGGCATCCCGCCTTACCGTGAAACGCAAAACCACGTTCAGCGGGTGCTGGCCGTGTTCAACAGGCTAGAAGGAGAAAACTCATGAGGCCGATCCAACTACTGCTGACCGTCTGTACGGTCTTCATCGTCATGGCCGAACCGGCGATGGCGCAATCTATCGACCTATCGCCGATCCAGAACCTCTTGCAGGGTATCGTTGACGCGCTGACTGGTCCGCTTGGTGTCGTGATCGCCACGCTGGCCGTCATCGGCGTCTTCCTGAGCTGGTTCTTCAACATCATCGACCTGCGCCAAGCCCTGTGGGTTCTGGTCGGTATCGCGGGTGTCGCCGCAGCGCCGACAATCGTAGCAGCGGTCTTCAGCTAAGGGGGTGCTCTGTATCCAGACAAAAAGCAGTACGGTGCCGAA
>JBCBXA010000123.1:0-7188 GCA_039816825.1 Pseudomonadota bacterium
CGCGGGCGCGACGCCGAAGAGCAGTCTTTGCGATGTGCCGGATTGTCCTCATCACCGATGAGTTACCGCAACGGGCACGGCATTTGAACTGGAATCGTACAGGGTGTGGCGACATGCAGTCGCGCGGGGTTTGGAACAGCTATTCCCTTAGTATCAACCCTTCTCTGACGGCTTCTTCTCCCATGGCTTTTTCGGAGGCGTTTTGATGTGTGGCGCGTCATCGGGGAACAGGCTCAGCGTTCCGCTGTCGCCGGATGGCCTGTCCCAGGCCGTCATCCAGGGGGCTGGCGGTGCCAATTCACCGCCTTGTCGCCATGTGAAGTAACCGATTTCTCCGGTCGCAGGTATGGGCGGCCTGGCTCTGGGGTTCTCCAGAGCCAGGCCAGCCTTTCCGCCAAAAAACGGGCTGTCGCACCATGGTTTGGTCGCGCTGTCGACGATGGCCACAACATCGACCATGCCGATGATGGCACGACGGGGTAGGTCGTCCGGTCGCGGTAGGGTCAGCCCGTCCTGCTGCAGACGCCAAACGGCCCACTCATACTCTTGCCTCGTCATTCCGCTTGCGGCGTGGATCGCGATGGGGCGGCAATCCATTCGCCCGGCCCGGATGGACCCCGGCGACCGGTTCTCCACGTCTTTGCCGCCATGGATGATCGCCCATGCCCAGGGCTGGCGAACAGAAAGCGCCAGCGGTGGCAGCATCAGTGCGGGATCTGGCCTATCCGCGGGCATAGCCGGGCAGGGGTCGTCCGTGGCGAGCGGCTGTGAAGCACAGGATGCCGAGCAGCAGGCCGTTGAACATGTGCCAGAACATGTGGATGCCGACCGGTATGGAGCCGCAAACCGCCATGTCGAAAGACCGAATGGTGAGCGAGAGCGTGAACACCACGCCTGCGAGCAACACGCCTTGAGCCGCCGGGTGGCCGGCGGCCAACAGGTAACCGCCAATGCCAAACAGGATAACAAAGGCAGGCGCATAGGATAGCGACCCGTTGGTTGCGTCGTACATCCATTGTGGTGCCTGGCCTACGAGATAGCCAAGCCCGACAACCAGCAGCACTGTACTAATGACCGATGATGGCCAACTTAACCCGACATAGCGCCTCAGGGCGAAGAGCGTAATGGCCACTATGAAGATCTGGATCGGGACGACATCGGCCATTTCGGACCAGACATTCGCATGCGTGTGAAAGAGGTAGGACCCGATACCGATCACACAGATCCAGAGAGAAAGGCCCTGAACGAACAGATCGGCTTTCAGCTTACGCGCGTTGCGGAAAGCCAGAACGCCGGCGATGATAAAGGCGATGTTGGACAGCGCGTTGATCGGTTCGGACCAATAGGTTGCGTCTGTTCGCTCGCAATAGATGTCGATGGCTGTGAACCAGCCGCTGTCACTTGCCATCCGCCCATTCCCCGAGCCTGCAGATCACGTCATTCATCACCTGTTTGGCACGCTGGCGTGACTATGTCTCACCCAATGTTGAGTGGCCTTGTGAAGGCGGCACAGATAATGTTTTGCCAACATAAGCAATTGGTGCGGCCTTCGCGGTCGCCGGGTATCGGCATTTCCCATGAATATTCGTCTTAAGCTCGCCGCCTCGTCCATTCTGGCGATGACCATGTGGGCTGGGCCCGTCTCCGCTGAGCCCATCACCGGTGTCGTGGAAATGTTCACGAGCCAGGGATGCTCATCATGTCCGCCGGCTGATGAGGTTTTGGGGTCGCTCACAGATCGTGACGACCTGCTAGCCCTGGCATGGCACGTGGACTATTGGGATTATATTGGCTGGAAGGATACGTTCGCGTCCTCCGACTACACGGCCCGGCAATATGCCTATCACCAGCATCGGCAGAAGCCATCCATCTACACACCGCAGGCTGTCATCAATGGTCGCGGCCATCTGGTGGGAAGCCGTGGCAATCATGTGAAGAGCGCGCTTGAGCAGGGCCAGGAGAAGCGCGATCTGCGCGTACCCGTTGATCTGGTGGAAGATGAAGGCCGCGTCTGGGTGAAGCTCGCGCAAAGCGACATCGTGCAGGGTGACCATTCGGTTCTGCTCGTGCTTTTCGACAAAAAGGCGGATGTTGAGATTAGCCGCGGCGAAAACCGTGGACGGACGATCACCTACCACAACATCGTTCGCGAGGCCCGGCAGGTGGCCATGTATGATGGCGCAGAACTCACCATGATGGTTCCTGCCGAATTGGTATCGGAACTGGATGACAACCGCTCCATGGCGGTCATCGTTCAGTCCATGCCCCAGAAAAATCAGTTGGGCGCGATCGTGGGTGCTGCAAAGCTTTAGCTTGATCGGCTTGTCGCCAGCGCTTCATGCACGGCATCGAGCGTGAGCACCTGTGGCAGGATTTGTGGATCAGCACTTTCTGGCGTGTAGACCAGATAGAGCGGCACTCCGGCGCGACCGAACTGTTCCAGCACTTTCGTTATCTTTGGGTCCTGGACGGTCCAGTCGGCGACCAGAAGCTCCGCATCATGCTCGGCCATCAGAGATCGGAATGCGTCAGTGTCGATCACGGCTGCTTCATTGACCTTGCACGTGATGCACCAAGCGGCCGTGAAGTCGATAAAGACCGAGCGCCCTTCAGCCTGCAGAGTTGCAACCCGCTCTGACGACCAACTCGTGTGATCGCTCTCCGTTTCAGCTGGCGTCGGCACCTGGGTGGTGGCGGCCCAGCTGACACCCACGCCGAGGAGTAGTGCTATCACGGCACCGGCCATGCGCGCGGAGCCTTGAGTGCCGCGCCCGACGAGCGCCAAAGCCAGCCCGATGGCAATGAGGCCAACCAGAAGGATGGCCAGCCCGCCGCTTCCCGTTTGAAGCCACAGCACCCATGCCAGCCAGGCAACGGTGGCAAGCAGGGGGAGGGAGAGCCACCGACGCAGCGTGACCATCCAGCCACCCGGGCGAGGCAACAAGGCTGAAAACCGCTTCGACAGGCCGAGCGCGGTCATGGGCGCAGCAAAGCCAAGGCCCAGTGCCATGATAATGGCAAAGGCGATTGCTGCTGGCTGCGTGATCGCGAAACCCAGGGCCGCGCCCATGAAGGGTGCCGTGCAAGGGGTGGCCGCCACCGTTGCCAGCGCGCCTGTGAAGAACGAACCGCTCGCACCATCTTTGCGCGTCAGGCCGTCACCGCTTCCTTCAAGATGGCTGCGAATTTCGAACAGGCCCAGCATGTTGAGGGACAGCGCGAAAAACAGTGCCGCCATGGCCGCGACGAAGGCGGGGGACTGGAACTGGAAACCCCATCCGAGGGCCGCCCCGCTGGCACGCAAGCCCAGGAAAAGGGCTGCCAGAAAGGCGAAAGACAAAAGCACACCCGACAGAAAAGCATAGGCCTTGGAGCGCTCGGCCCGCCCGTGCTGACCGGCGGTTTGCGCAATGGCCATCGCTTTGATTGACAGGATGGGGAAGACGCAGGGCATCAGGTTCAGGATCAGCCCACCGAGAAAGGCGAACCCGATGGCCAAGCCAATCCCGGACCAATCAATGCCAGGCGCAACAATCTGTTCAGGGGGCAGCGGCAAGGGAGCGCCGCCATTGCTGTAGTCGCTCCCGCCAAGAGCGATTGTGAAGCCTTGCGAGAGCGTCTGAGTTGAGCCTGCCTCGATCTGTTCCGTCACCAGCAGCAGACCAGATAGATCTTCAGGAATGAGGGTTCCGTTCTTCGGGGTCAGCTGGAGACTGGCAAAGCCGTTCTGCAGGCTGAGAGGTTGGCTTACATTGTGGTCCAGCACCTGAGGTATGGAGGGCAGAAACCTCAACGCAGCTATGCGATCTGCCCGAACGCCGCGGCCAGAGAGCGTGAGCTGATCGTCTTCGAGAGCAACCTCGAATGGCACCGGACCCGGCATCAGCGCGCGGGCGGTTTGCAGTGTCGGGGCGTCCTCGGATGGGGCGCTCGCCGGAGCAATGGGAAGGGTCAGCGAAGCGGTGCCGGAGCCCGGTATGCAGATGTCCGCGCAGACCAGATAGTCGATATCGGCGTTGAGGGTGACGGAAGATGCCGCAACATCCTCCGGGAGCGCGACCTGCATCAGCAGGAGCGCCTCGTCTTCATAGGCGTGGCTGATCAGGCCCTGATAGGGGATGATTTTCGGCGTCGGCCAATGGATGGGGGAGATGGAAATCGGTGTATCAGACGTCCATTCAACGCGCGTGGGCCCGCCGGCATCCCCGGCGTTCTCCCAATAGGTGTGCCAGTCCGGCTCTATGGTCTGACGGAGCGCAATCCAGTGTGTTTCTCCGGGGACAAGCGCACGGCTTTCGGAGATGAGCTCATGGCTGACAAGGTTCTCAGCCCGAACCATGTCCTGGGCAACTGCTGGTCCGACGAGCATCGTCGTCAGAGCCACGGCACCTGCAATGAGTTTGCGCTTGAACATGAACACCATCTGGAACCCGCTGCGCAGTTTTGCAAACCAAAGGCGCTCGCAACTGCTCACGATGAAGTCAGTTGAGGGGAAGTCAGTTGAGGGGAAGTCAGTTCAGGTGAAGTCAGGCCGCTTTCGCATCTTGGGAGGCAGGCAAGGCCTTCTCGGCCAGAGCGACCCAATAGGAAACGCCATAGGGAATGACTTCATCGCTGAAGTCGTAAGCGGGGTGGTGAAGGCCTGCCGTGTCGCCATTGCCCACCGCAATGAAGGCTCCGGGCCTCTCCTCAAGCATGTAGGAGAAGTCCTCGCCACCCATGACGGCGGTCATGTTGGTATCGACATTCTCGGGCCCAACCACAGCGCTGGCCACGTCAATGGCAAAGCCGGTCTGGTCGGCATGGTTATAGGTCACCGGATAGCCGGAACGGAAATCGATCTCGACGCTCGCTCCATGGGCTTGGGCAATCGCAGCGGCGATGTCTCGCATGCGCTGTTCACCCAGATCGCGAAGCTCTTTGTCGAGGGTGCGGATTGTGCCCACAATCGTGGCGGTGGCAGGAATGACATTGTAGGCATCGCCTGCATGGAATTGGGTGACCGACACCACCAGATTGGCCATCGGGTCTGCGTTCCGCGCAACAATGGTCTGGAGCGATTGCACCATTGCAGCACCGCAGGTGATCGGATCCACCGTCTCATGGGGCATGGCTGCGTGCCCGCCGCGGCCAGTGATGGTGATCTTGAATTCGTCGGTTGCTGCCATGATGGCGCCTGAGCAGATGGCGAACTGGCCGACGGGGATGCCTGGGAAATTGTGCATGCCGTAGACCTCGGCGATCCCAAAACGCTCCATCATGCCATCGTCCACCATGGCTTTGCCGCCTGCGCCGCCTTCTTCAGCGGGCTGGAAAATGACAGCGATGGTGCCGTCAAAATTGCGTGTGGCCGCCAGATGTTCAGCAGCGCCCAGGAGCATCGCCGTATGTCCGTCATGACCACAGGCGTGCATCTTGCCATCGGTCTTGGAGGCCCACGGCTTGCCGCTTTCCTCGTGGATGGGCAGGGCATCCATGTCAGCCCGCATGCCGATGGTTCTGCCGCCGGGCCCGCTTCGACCGTGGATCAGGCCGACCAAACCGGTTTTGCCGATGCCTTCCACCACGTCATCACAGCCAAAGGCCCGGAGCTTCTCGGCCACGAAAGCCGCCGTATGCTCAACGTCGTAGAGAATGCCAGGGTTTTCGTGGATGTGGTGGCGCCACTCTGCAATACGGCCTTTGGCTTCTTCGGCAGAGTTCAAGATGGGCATTTCGGGACCTCGGGGTTAGGCTTGAAGGTGGCCTGTGGGGTTTCGGTCGCTGTTCAAAAGCTTGAGAGCACCGAACATCATAATTTGGCCGAACACTATCAACATGCGACACACATCGAAATAGTCTTGCGACGATACACCGTCGCGCCCAAAGGTGGCCCGTTCAACGCTTTGCCGGAAAGTCAGTCGATATGAGAAAGATGATGGCAGTTCCATTGATCGCCCTGCTCACAGCGATGCTGGGCACGCTGGCAAGTGTTGGCACAGCGTTCGCGCAGGCCGCACCCTACATTGTTGTGGATGCGAAAACCGGCGATGTGTTTGCCCAGCGCAATGCCTTCAAACGCTGGCAGCCGGCATCGCTCAACAAGTTGATGACGGCCTACATCACTTTCCAGGAGCTCAAGCGCGGCACCATTGGGCTCAAAACGCCGGTCGTCCAGTCCAAGAACTCACTGGCGGAGCCACCGTCGAAAATGGGCTATCCCGTTGGGTCGGTCATGACCGTCGACAATGCGCTGAAGATGATCATGGTGAAATCGGCCAACGACATTTCCGTGGCTTTGGGTGAGACCGTTTCCGGTTCCGAGAGTGCTTTCATCGCCCGCATGAACTCCGAAGCGCGACGGCTGGGTATGACGGACACCAATTTCGTCAATCCCCATGGTCTGCCGTCTTCCCGCCAGTACACGACTGCGCGGGATATGGCTGTGCTCGGCATGGCTATCCATCGCGACTTCCCCGAACATAAGTGGCGTTTCAACGTGCCTGCGATCCGCTCGGGCGGTAAGATTCTGCGCAGCCAGAACGTTCTTCTGGGGCGCTTTGCCGGGGCCGATGGCATGAAAACCGGGTTCGTTTGTGCGTCTGGATTCAATTTTGTCGGCTCTGCGACACAGCGCGGTCGACGCATGATTGCGGTTGTCCTTGGAGCGCGCTCCCAGAATGAACGTCTCGAGACATCGGCCAATCTTCTGGCAGCCGCCTTCCGCAAGCGTCGGGGTGAAACCAATATTCGCAACCTTCGTCCCTATGGCGAAAACCGGTTGCAGGTGGCCAATATCCGGCCCGAAATCTGCTCTTCGGCTGCCCAGCGGGCACGCTGGGAAATTCGCGATGAGCAGGGACGCCTGAAGATATCAACGCCCCACATCAAGGCCAGAACGGGCCAATTGCCTGTGATTGATGTGGCGCTTGGCGGGGCTACCGGTCCAGCGCCGCGGCGCGCTGCAACTGCCACTCAGTTCGGCTCGCTCGTGCCGGTGACCCCGCTGCCTCGGCCCGGCGGTTTTGGCGATCCACCCGTGACGGCCGCTCTGCGGTCGTCAGATGCATCGGCAACGCCGGGGCAAACGCAGCTCTCCAATGTGGCTCCAGCCACGGGGCGCCCTGCCGCATCGTCCGGCAATCCGCTGGTGCCGTTGGTGGCGCCGATCCCGCGCTTCAGGCCTCGCTGATTTCATTGTCGCACGCC
>JBCBXA010000124.1:0-7147 GCA_039816825.1 Pseudomonadota bacterium
CGCAATGCCACCAACACCGAAACCCCGGTGGCAAGACCCGAGTAGATCAGTGGATTCCAGCGCTCTCCTAAGTCTGGGAGGGAGTGATTAAGCGGCATAAAATCAAACAATCCCAGCTTTGCGGCGATTGCGACCAACAGCATCGGTACAAAACTCAGGAGCCATCTATATCGCACCGAGACCATGTACCTCGTCGCCAGCCATACACCGAGGGGAAGTGAAAGCCACAACAACAAGAGACTGTAGGTGTAATCCTGTTTCATCACCGCACCGGCTCGTGGACGGTGACCAGCTTCGTGCCATCGGGGAAGGTGGCCTCGACCTGCACGTCGTGGATCATCTCGGCTATACCATCCATGACTTGAGCTCGCGAGACGACGTGAGCGCCGGCCTCCATGAGCTCAGAAACCGGGCGACCGTCCCGGGCCCCTTCAACCACAAAGTCAGTGATGAGCGCGATGGTCTCCGGGTGGTTCAGCTTCACGCCACGTTCAAGGCGCTTGCGGGCCACTTCCGCCGCCATCGCGACCAGCAGCTTGTCTTTTTCCCGCGGTGTCAGTTGCATATGGCTCCCCGCATCTCCCCAATTGCTGCCCCATTCAAACCGAGCGCTTTCCTGAGTGCAATCGTCACAGCGCCCAAACTTTTGGCACGCCCACGCCGTTGGTGAGGGCGGCGATGGCGGGCAGCAGGCTCTGGCGTAGTGCGTAGCTGTCCACCGCCACAAATCGCGCGATGAGTTTGCCGTTCCAAGCGGTTGCCGCTGCATGCGCATCATCAGATGCTGGCAAAGCCTGCCGCAAGCGGTCCAATTGCGTTTCGGCATCTCTTGCGAACAGGGCCATCGTCGCCATGGCCGCCTGATCGCCTATCGCAAACGTTCTATTCATTTGTTGTCCTACGTCACCGCTGAAACGCAGTGCTTCGGCGTGGATCAGTCGTCCGTCTCGCTCAACGCGCCACTGGTCCGAGAAGTGCCCCGTTTCCATAGCTTCGCCCATGGCAAGCCGCCCGAAGGCGATGGGCTCCACCAGCAGCAAACGAGCGGAGCCAAACAGTTGGGCCTCGATGCGCCGTTTGAGCTTGGCCCGGTCGTAGAGAATGGTCTCCTGCGGCAGCCAGAGCAGTGCTCCGCTCTTCTCAACCCGAATGTTTGTGTGCACCGTGGCCGGGGCGTCCTCGCCTGCTGCGGCATAGACTTTTTCGCAGGCCTGTGTCGTGGCCGTGAAATGTGCGTTGGCTCCAACATTCACTGTCCAGCTCAGCCTATCATCGCCGGTGATCCCACCAGACGAATTAATCAGTACAACCTGCTCGCAGGTCTTCTGGCCTATTCGGGGCAGTCGGGCTTTGCCGCATCCCTCCTGGATCAGGCTTTGAAGGGCGGCTGTTCCTTGCCGGTCAACCACCGAAATCTCAACGCGGCCCGAGGCCCGTTGTTTCCGGGCAAGGGCTGTTTGCGAGCTGGCAAGATCGAGCGCGTCCATATCTCTGTCTATGTCAGGCATAGCGCCTTGCCTAGCGCCGCTGTCGGTTGCCTGATCGATAGGGGCCATTGGCACGGCAGGTCCATGCGCTTATGCTTCTGCAGCAAATCCCGCTTTTCCTATCGGAGCCTTCCCATGCCATCAGCGGCACCTGCCTCGTCGCGCACATCGACAGATTATGACGTCTTCATCGTGGGAGGCGGCATCAACGGATGCGGCATTGCCCGCGACGCGCAGGGCCGCGGGTTCAAAGTCGCCGTGGCGGAGATGAAGGATCTTGGCTCCGGCACCTCAAGCTGGTCCACAAAGCTCATTCATGGCGGTCTGCGCTATCTGGAGCACTACGAATTTCGTCTGGTGCGCGAAGCGCTTATTGAGCGTGAAACACTCTGGGCCATGGCGCCCCACATCATCTGGCCAATGCGCTTTGTGCTGCCGTACCACAAGCAGATGCGCCCGGCCTGGTTGATCAGGCTCGGTCTGTTTCTCTATGACTATATTGGTGGGCGGAAGAAGCTGCCAGCCACCAAGACGCTGAACCTGAAATCCGACGAGGCCGGAGAGGCGCTGAACGCCAAATTTGGCAAGGCGTTCGAGTATTCAGACTGCTGGGTAAACGACGCCCGTCTCGTGTTGCTCAATGCGCAGGATGCTGCAGCCAAGGGCGCGGACATCATGGTGCGCACCAAAGTGGTTGCGGCCGAGCGCTCCGGTGATCACTGGGCGGTGACGGTGGAGAACGTAACCGACGGCAGTCGGAAGACCGTCACTGCCTGCATGCTCATCAACGCCGCCGGTCCCTGGGTCGATGATGTGCTGGCCACGTCCATGGGCAGGAACACGCGCAATGTTCGCATGGTGCAGGGCAGCCACATCGTGGTGCGGCAGAAGTTTCAGCACGACGGCGCCTACTTCTTCCAGAATGGCGATGGTCGTATCTTCTTCGGCATCCCCTATGAAGGCGATCTGACCCTGATCGGGACGACAGACAATGACTATGATGGTGATCCGTCGGATGTCGTCATCACGGACGGCGAGATTGACTATCTGTGTGAGGGGGCATCGGCCTACTTCAAGGAGCCAGTGAAGCGCGATGACATTGTCTGGACCTATTCTGGCGTGCGGCCACTTTATGACGACGGCGCCAGCAAGGCTCAGGAAGCGACGCGCGACTATGTTCTGAAACGCGATGATGCTGATGGCGCGCCGATGGTGAACATCTTCGGTGGCAAGATCACCACCTATCGCAAGCTTGCCGAAAGCATGCTCCAGGAAATCGAGGCCGTGCTGGGCAAGCGCGGCGCTCCGTGGACTGAAGGCGCAACCTTGCCGGGGGGTGATTTCCCCGCCGATGGTTATGAAGCCAAAGTGGCGGAGTTGCAGGCTCGCTACGCCTTCCTGGAACCACAACATGCGCGCCGCCTCGTGCGCCTTTATGGTACGGCTGCCTTCACCCTTCTGGGCAACGCATCCAGTCTTGAAGATCTCGGCCTTTGCTTTGGGTCCGACCTTTATGAGCGCGAGGTCCGCTATCAGATGGATCATGAGTGGGCGCGTACGGCCGAGGACGTTCTGTGGCGGCGGACCAAGCGCGGGCTCAAGCTATCGGCAGACGAGGCGAAGGTTCTCGAGAAGTGGATGGCGGACGCTGGGGCAATGGCTGCCTGAGGCGCTACGGCTCACGTTTGAGGGGCGTGGCAATTTGGTGAACCGAATATGAACGGGCATTTCAAAGCCCGTTCAGAGGCGGCGCGCGAGGCTGTCTAGGTGCCCCGCAAAACCCCCTTTGCGGTAAACCGCAAACCCAGGCCGGAGAAACCCATGTTCGCTTCTTCCACCAAACCCAAATCCTATCTGGGCCGTCTGGCGGCCAGTGTCGCCGCAGCCTCGCTTCTGACCGCTACCTTGGCCACGCCGGCAGCGGCTCAAGACCCTTACGTCATCACAGCCGATGAATTGGCGATCGAAGAAGATCGTCTTGCGGCCCGCCAGTACCGCCAGGCAAATCGACTTCGCGGCGGTGAGTATATTCTCACGCCCGATGGTGACTATGTCCTGATTGAAGACCGCCGCTTTCGCGATGGTCTGCGTGCTGGTCACCGGGGCCGCGGCGACGGCTTCCATGGCCGCCAGCCGCACTACCACACCGGTCAGCCGGTCCGGATCGAACCGCCGCGCCGCAACAACAATCAGGCCGTCATAGCGGCAGGCATTGTGGGTCTTGCTGCAGGCGCCATCATTGCGAACGAGTTGGGCAAAAATCGCCAGCGCCAGCATGGCGTGCATGTTTCCCGCCCGCCAAGCTTTGAACCGCCCATCCCGGTGCGTCGCGTCGAGCGTGTGCCGTTGTCCCAGTTGCGTGCTCAGCAAACGCAGGTCAGTCACACCGGCAGCACGAACGGTTGGATCGGCAGTTCAGAATGGCTGCGCTACTGCACCGCTAAATATCGGTCCTTCAACCCGAGCACCGGTCGCTTTCTGAGCTATTCCGGCCAGTACAAGCTCTGTCGCTAGCGGTCTACACAGTTGCGCGAGTGTCCTGAGAGACATGGATCAGCCCTTATCACGCTGTCGTGACATGGGCTGATCTCACGTGATGAGAGATATCCTCTACTCAGTTGTTCTTTGGCCATCCGGCGCACCTGACTTCACGGCGCTGTGAGCGCTCGGATGAATCCGGACCCGTTTGGAGCGCACTCGTCACTTCTTCAAAAACCGGTGATCCAGCCCACCCGTAGCCTTGCTGCAACCCGGGGAGGCGGAACGCCGTGAGCCGGATAACAAAACCGGCAAAGCCGGTGAATCAGAGGAAATTCAGATGAAAACTCTCACCAAACTTGCAGCTGCAGCCGCGACCCTTGCAATGACGTCTACGTCAGCATTTGCCGCCAACATCGTCGAGACGGCCGCATCCACCGGCCAGTTCAACACGCTCATCGCAGCCGCGAAGGCAGCAGGCCTGGCCGGCGCTCTATCCGACACGCAGAACATCACCGTGTTCGCGCCGACCGATGAAGCATTCGCCAAACTGCCTGCTGGCACGGTGGAAGACCTTCTCAAGCCCGAAAACAAGGATCAGTTGGCGGCCATCCTGACCTATCATGTCCTGCCGCGCGAGCTGGCCTCCACAGATCTGCCATTGCGCAACATTCCAGTTCGGACGCTCAACACAGCTGAGCTCCTCCGCGTGACCCGTTCCGGCGGTGGCGTGACAGTCAACAATGCAAACGTCGTCTCCGCAGACATCCGTGCGGATAACGGCATTGTCCATGTGATCGACACCGTTCTGCTGCCGGGCACCAACACCCACTAAGCTGGGCACAATAAGAAGACCAAACCTCCTTCATCTCTGGCACGGGCGGCCCTTTCCGCCCGTGCTTTTTTGTTGGGCAGCACAGACCATTTGCCCTCCGGGCCGCGGCTGCTAGAAACGAGCCGTGGTAAATCTAAAGACATTGTCTAACCATCTGGGCCTGTCTCAAGCGACCGTCAGTCGGGCGCTGAATGGCTTTCCCGAGGTGAGGGAAGAAACCAGAAAACGTATTTTTGAAGCCGCCGACGAGCTGGGTTATCGGCCCAACCCCAATGCGCAAAAACTGGCGACCGGGCGGGCCAACTCCATCGGCTTCATTTTCCGAGGCGCTGAAAACCTGTTTCTCGATCCACATTTCAGCGAGTTCCTGGCTGGCATTTCTTCACGGCTTGCTCGATCGGATGTCGATCTGACGTTCGCCGCTGCCGAGCCGGAGGATGAGATCGCCACTTATGAACGTTTTGCCCGGACCCGGCGGGTGGATGTACTGATTCTTTCCGCCCCATCCCTGAAAGATCCGCGCCTGCCGCTCCTCAGGAAGCTTGAGATGCCGTTCGTGCTGCATGGTCGAACCGAAGTCGAGCCGGATGCAGGGCACGGCCATGACCTCTACGATATCGACAATCTCAACGCTTTTCGGCGCGCGACCAACCATCTCCTGGAACTGGGCCATCGCCGTATCGCCTGCATCAATGGCGAGGTGCGTTTGAACTATGCCCATGACCGACAGATGGGATATGAGGCCGCCCTCGAAGACGCCGGTCTTCCAGTCGATCCGCTCCTGTGCTCAAGCGCTCCCATGCTGGAAGAGGAGGGCTTTGCCGCCGTCAAACGCATGATGGCGCTGGAGGAGCCGCCGACCGCTTATCTGTGCGCCTCCACGCTCTTGGCCCTCGGCGTGGGGCGCGCTTTGAGAAACACATCCCTCAAAGTCGGAAAGGACGTCGCGCTTGTGGCCCACGACGACGTGCTGCCCTTTCTCAGAGCCGACCATTATGAGGTGCCCCTCACCGTGCTGCGTTCGCCCATCCGGGAAGGTGGAGTGGCCGTGGCCGATCTCGCGTTGGAACGCCTTGCCAAGGGAGCCGAAATGCCCCATCGGGCGTTGGTAGCGGATGTAGAGCTCGTCGTACGGGCCTCTTCCTGTCCGGGCCCTTACGCCACCTGATTACCTTTGGAGCCAGCAGCCATGAAGACCATGGACGCCGTTATCAAACCCATGCACCGCGAAGGCTGGAAGTTTGTCGCGATCTTCGCGGTCGCAACCCTCATTCTGTTTGCCATATGGGAGCCGTTGGGATGGCTCGGCGTAGTCCTGACAATCTGGTGCTACTACTTCTTTCGAGACCCTGTGCGCCATACGCCGACACGGGAAGGACTGGTCGTCAGTCCCGCCGATGGCATCATTTCGCTGATTGAGCCCGCCTCGCCGCCGCCTGAATTGGGCCTCGGAGAAGACAAGCTCACCCGCGTCTCAGTGTTTATGAATGTCTTCAACGTGCACGTGAACCGCGCGCCGGTGCCTGGCGTCGTCGAAAAAGTCGCCTACAAGCCCGGCAAGTTCCTCAACGCGTCGCTCGACAAGGCCAGCGAGGACAATGAACGCAATTCCATCTCAATCCGCATGAATGACGGACGTCTGATCACTTCAACACAGATTGCGGGCCTGGTGGCCCGACGCATTCTTTGTGAGGTTCTGGAAGGCCAGTCGATGGAAGTTGGTGAGCGCTTCGGACTGATCAGGTTTGGCAGCCGGGTGGATGTCTATTTGCCCGAAGGGGTTGAGCCGCTCGTGGCGGTCGGTCAGACCATGGTGGCAGGCGAGTCCGTTCTAGCGGATTTGAACGGGTTTGAAGCTGCCCGAGAGGTCCGTGCTGCCTGATGGATGATGATCCGTTAGAAGAGGTTATTGAGGCCGGGCAAACGCCCGAAAACGAACGGCGCGCCCGGCGGCTGGCTCTTCGGCAGGCGCTCCCTGCGCGTGTCTTGGTTCCCAATCTGCTCACGATACTGGCTTTGAGCGCCGGGCTCACGGCCATCCGCTTTGCGCTGCAGGAACGCTACGAACTGGCTGTCACGCTGATCCTGCTGGCCGCTTTCCTTGATGGCTTGGACGGTCGCGTTGCACGGTACATGAAGGGTGTCAGCAAGCTTGGCGCCGAAATGGATTCCCTGGCCGACATCGTGAACTTCGGTGTGGCGCCAGCCCTCATGCTCTACGCCTGGGCGTTGCAGGACATGCGGTCGCCGGGGTGGATTGCCGTTCTCATCTACGTGGTTTGCTGCTTGCTTCGATTGGCCCGCTTCAACGTGATGAATCGGGAAGAGCAGGACACGCCGGATGCCA
>JBCBXA010000125.1:0-7026 GCA_039816825.1 Pseudomonadota bacterium
TGTCTGTGTCGGTAGCACGCGGAGCAGGGCACGGCGCATGTCGTCGTATTTTGTGCGGTCGACGCGCGAGGTTTGGCCCGGCGTGTTGATGTTTTCGACCTCGATTTTCTCTGACATGGTCTGCGATCCACTGCGTCTGGTTTCTTTTGCGACACCGGCAGGCGAGGGGCCAGCCCCTCGCGCTCCCCGGAGTATTTCGAGAAAAGTGAAGGAGACCGGGCAATGACCGCTTTGTGGAACTCCTATATCACGGGGCCGCTTTTGGGTGTGCTCTGGGCGATGGTGGTGGCGACCACTGTGGCCGTGTTGATGTCGCTGTCGACAGGCGATCCGTTTCAGCCTGGGCTGATCGGTTGTCTGCTGATGGGCGCAGTTTTGGGCGCAGCGGTGGTTCAGCCAGCGTCGCGGGCGGCGATCCTGGTGGGGGCTGTCGTGCTGACACTCGGCCTGAGCTACACCGCGATCTCGCCGGTGCATATGGCGCCGGATGCCGGCTTTGGCCAGCATCTGACCGGCGCGCTGGCCTTCGGCCTGGGGCTCGCTTGGCCCTTGAGTGTGATGATGGACGGGGCCCCGCGTGGCCCGCTCAACCGGCACGAATGGGAGGAAGCGGTGCTGCGCTTTCTCACGGGCTTTGGCTATGTGGTCTTCACTGCGGCTGTCCTGATCCCCTTCTACGTGATGGTGATGACCAGCCTGAAAAGCCAGGGTGAGCTGATTGCCAATCCGCTGGACTTTACCATCGATCTGAGCCGCGGCACGGAGCTTTTCCGCAGCTATCGCGAGCTCTTCCAGGATTTCAACTTTGGCTCCTATATGTGGACGAGCTTTTACATCTCGGTCCTGACGGTCTTTATCACCTTGGCCTTTTCGATCCCGGGGGCCTATGCCGTCGCGCGGCTGCGCTTTAAGGGGCAAAAGGCGCTCTCGCGCTCGATCCTGTTGATCTACATGGTGCCTATGATCGTTCTGGCCCTGCCGATCTACATCGCCTTCTCGGTGGCGGGGTTGCGCAATACGATCCTGGGCATCGTCATGATCTATCCGGTCACGACGATCCCGGTGGCCCTTTACATGCTCCAGGGCTATTTCCGCGGCCTGCCCGCGGAGATTGAGGAGGCGGGTCTGATGGACGGTCTGAACCGGCTGCAAGTGATCTGGAAGATCACCCTGCCGCTCAGCCTTCCGGCGCTGGCCTCGGTCTCGCTCTACGTCTTCATGATCGCCTGGAATGAGTTCCTGCTCGCCTTTATGCTGCTGGACGACCCGTCGAAATTTACCCTGACGCGCGGCATTGCCAGCCTCAATTCCTCGGAGATCCCGCGACAGCATCTTATGGCAGGAGCCGTGGTAGCGACCGTGCCGGTGATGGCGCTGTTTCTGGGACTTGAGAAGTTCATGACACGCGGCCTGACCGCGGGGAGTGTGAAAGGATGAATGTGCACAGCTTCGCGGACCGGGACGCTGAGGCCAGGGCCATCCTCACCGGCAACGATCGGGGCGGCTATACCGTGCCGACGGCCGGGCTCTATCCGTATCAGTGGAATTGGGACAGCGCCTTTAGCGCCTGGGGGTTTGCCACGTTCGACACGGACCGGGCTTGGCGCGAGGTCGAGACTTTGATGGGCGGGCAATGGCCCTCGGGTATGGTGCCGCACATCCTCTTTCATCAGCCCGATCCGGGTTATTTTCCAGGACCAGATGTCTGGGGCGGGGATCTGGGGCCGGTTCCGTCCTCCGGGATCAGCCAGCCCGCGGTTGCGGCCAGCGTCCTGCGTCAGATCCATGCACGTGACCCAGACAATGCACGGCTCGAGCCGCTGGTTGAACGCCTTCAGGCTTGGCATCGCTGGTTCATGGCGTGGCGGGTAGCCGACGGGGCCGTCTTCACCACACATCCCTGGGAATCCGGACGCGACAATTCACCGGACTGGGACGCAGCCATGGCTGCCATCGATCCGGCCGGCGTGGGGGAGTATACGCGCCGTGACACCACCCATGTGAACGCCGATATGCGTCCGACCAAGGACGAATACGATCGCTATGTCTGGCTGGTGCAGCGGGGTCGCAAGCTTGGTTGGGACGAGGCGCAATTGGCCAAGGGCGACGGCTTGCGTGTCTTGGACCCCACGATGCATTTCATCCTGCTACGCGCAAACCGTGATCTGGAGGCGATGCTGGAGGCTTTAGGCCGAGAGACCGACGAAGTCGCAGCCTGGAGCGCAACCCTTGAGGCTGGGGTGGCTCAGTTCCGCAAGCCCGATGCGCCCGGGCTTTACGCCCGCGATCTCACTGGCGGAACCTTTTCCGAGCACGTCTCGAGCGCCTCATTCCTCTGCTGGTACGCCGGTGTCGAAGACGCGGGCATGCTCGGCGCTCTGAAACAGAGCTTCTCCGAATGCCGCTTCCCTGTGCCAAGCCACCCGGCCAACACCCAAGCCTTTGATGCGAAACGGTATTGGCGCGGTCCGGTTTGGGCCTTCATGAATTCGATGATCGCCCGTGGCCTGGCCGAGATGGGTCATCGGCAGGAGGCTGCGCATCTGCGGCAATGCACCTGCGATCTGATCGCAGAGCACGGCTTTGCCGAATATTTCGACCCTCTAACCGGCGCCCCCGCTGGTGGAGGGAAATTCAGCTGGACAGCGGCGGTGTGGCTTGCCTGGGCCAGCCCACGCGCGACGGAAGGGGATTGAAATGGGACAGATCGAACTGAAGGCCGTTGAGAAATGGTATGGAGAGATCCAGGTCATCAAAGGGGTGGATCTGACCATCAATGACGGGGAGTTCGTGATCTTTGTCGGGCCCTCGGGCTGTGGCAAGTCGACCCTTCTTAGGATGATCGCGGGCCTCGAGGAAACCTCTCGCGGGCAAGTTGTGATCGGTGGCCGTGATGCGACGGCTGAGCCGCCTTCGAAACGCGGCCTGGCGATGGTGTTTCAGAGCTATGCGCTCTATCCGCACATGTCGGTCAAAGAGAATATGGGCTTTTCGCTTAAGACGGCGGGCGCCTCAAAAGCCGAGCAAGAAGAAAAGGTGGGCGCTGCGGCGCAAGCGCTGCGGCTTGAGGAATATCTCGAACGCCGACCCAAGGACCTGTCCGGTGGTCAGCGTCAGCGTGTCGCCATCGGGCGCTCGATCGTGCGAGACCCGACGGCGTTTCTGTTTGATGAGCCACTGTCAAACCTCGATGCCGCGCTGCGGGTCGAGATGCGCTATGAGATCGCCAAACTGCACCAGACGCTGAAGGCGAGCATGGTCTATGTGACCCATGACCAGGTCGAGGCGATGACGCTTGCCGATAGGATCGTCGTTTTGAGTGCGGGGCAGATCGAACAGGTCGGCTCACCGCGGGAGCTCTATGACAACCCCGCCAATCTGTTCGTCGCGCAGTTCATCGGTAGCCCAAAAATGAACGTGCTTGACGCCCAGGTAAAGGCCGGTGAGTTTCTTTTGCCGGGTGGCGGGTCGGGCCCAATCGATGGCCGCGACGGCGCGGTGAAGATCGGCATTCGGCCCGAATCCATCGAAGTGGGTGAGCCCGGTGCAGGCCATGTGGACGGCGTTGTGGATGTGGCCGAATATCTGGGCGCCGATACCTTCCTGATTGTGGATTGTTTCGCGGCCGGTCAGGTGACAGTGCGGACCAGCGGTGAGACCCATTTGCGCGCGGGAGATAAGGTGTCTTTGAGCTTCCTTAAGGAAAAGCTGCACGCCTTCGATGCCGGAGGTGCGGCGCTGCGCTAGCGCATTCGCGCCTCTGGGGATAACTCTGTGAGTGGAGGTGCCCCAGATGCGCAAGCCGAAATCGATGTGGAGCCTGGAGACCCTGGGGCGCGTCCGGCTGAGCCGGTACTTTTTCATGCGCGAATTTCTCTACTCTGAGATCGGCAATATCCACCGCATCCCCAACATCCCCGAAAACCCGGATATGGCAGTGGCCCATGGCAAGCGGCTCTGCGTTCAATGTCTCGACCCCCTGGTGGAGACCTTCGGCGTGATCTCGGTGCGGTCGGGCTATCGCTCGCCCGCGCTCAACCGCTTTGGCAATGAGAACGGCCTGAATTGCGCCCGCAACGATCACCCTTGGGCGCGCCATGTTTGGGACCTGCCCGATGAGGCGGGGCGGGGGAGCGCTTGCGCGACCATCGTGATCCCGTGGTTTGCTGACCAATATGCCGAAGGTCGAGACTGGCGCCACCTGGCCTGGTGGCTGGCGCGCCATATCGAGTTTCACGATGTCTGGTTTTTCCCCAAGCTCTGCGCTTTCAACATCGGCTGGCGCGATGAACCTGCTGGCCATATCGCGTCCTACATCGCGCCGAAAGGCACATTGCACAATCGGATAGGTGACGCACAGGCGATTGAGGATTTTCCGACATTTCGTGGCCTGAGCCTACCCTAAGCGGGGCGTTTCTTGCACATTTGATCGGGGGTTAACCAGGGTATTCGGGCTGTTAACCCTTTCGAGAGTCTATGGATATCTTTGGGGATAGCCTGTGGATATCTTGTTGCGAGAAACCGCAATGCGGCTCATGAAGAGCGCCGTAAAGTTACGTGAATTGAATGAGTTATTCGGCGTTCTTACTTCGCCGCAGCGCGCCCGGTAGACCGGGGTTTGCGTGCGCGGTTCGCGTCGATGAACTCAAGCACCAAAGGCCGGATATTGTTGCGCCAGGAGCGACCCGCGAAGATGCCATAATGCCCGGCTTGCGGCTCCAGATAGGAGGCCTTTTTATCCTCGGGCAGGCCGGTCAGCAGATCGAGCGCGGCTACGCATTGACCGGGCGCTGAGATGTCGTCTTTGCCACCCTCGACTGTCTTGACCGCGACTGTGGTGATCTTGCCGATATCGACAGGCTTGCCTGCTACCGTGAAGGCATTGCGGGCAATCTCGGCATTTTTGAAAATGCGTTCGACCGTCGACAGGTAAAACTCGGCCGTCATATCCATGACCGCGAGATATTCGTCGTAGAACTTGTTGTGCTTGTCGTCGTCCGATGCCTCGCCTTTCGCCACCGCCAAAACCTGATTTGCGAAGGCTTTGGTGTGGGTCTCGGAATTCATCGCCATAAAACTCGCAAGCTGCTGTAGCCCGGGATAGACCATGCGCCCGGCGCCGGCATATTTGAACCCGACACGCTGCAGAACCAGTTTTTCGAGCTGTCCCATCGTCACGCGCCGTCCGAAATCCGTCACATCCGTCGCCGCCGCATCCGGATCGATCGGCCCTCCGATCAGGGTCAGGGTACGCGACTGCGCGGCTGGATCTTCTTGCGCCAGATAGGCAGTGGCTGCAAGCGCCAGAGGCGCGGGCTGACAGACCGCGATTACGTTGGTGTCCGGACCCATTTCGCGAAGAAAATCAACCAGGTAAAGCGTGTAGTCTTCGATATCGAACTTACCCACGCTGACCGGAATATCCCGCGCATTGTGCCAGTCGGTAATGTAGACGTCGCAATCGGGCAGCAGGCTGATCACGGTCGAGCGCAGGAGCGTCGCGTAATGGCCTGACATTGGCGCAACCAGCAGTACTTTGCGTGGGCTTGGCTTGCGGCCCTGCACAGCAAAGCGAATGAGATCGCCGAACGGCCTTTCGATCATTGTCTCGATTGTGACGGTGTGATCACGCCCATCCGCACCGGGGATCGAATTGATGCCCCAAGACGGCTTGGCGACCATGCGCGCAAAAGACCGCTCTGTTACCTCGCCCCAGGCGGCGGTCAGCTGAATCATCGGGTTCGCGACCAGGCCAAGCTGTGGGAACGAGCACATCGCCCGCGCGGTTGAGCCCATCCATTGATTGGCCACGCGCGTAGACTCCATTAGGTCATAGGTGAGAAGATACCGCATAACACTGCTCCGTTGACTATACGACTAGGCCGCTTTCACGATCCGGGTCTATTCGTCGCTTTGCCTCCTCACCAAGGCACTGCTTAAATGGCCAATGCAGCATCCGAGGGGAAATTTCAAGGTATGTCTGGGACGGATACGGATGAGACGGGTGAGCCAACGCCAACCGGTGAGAGCCTCGACCGCCTCCAACAAAACTTGGAAAAGATTGAAAAATTATCTAATCGGATGGTTTCGGCGCTCAGCCAACGCGGCCCAAGTGACGCCGGGTTAGAGGGGCCTGGGCAAGACCTCTATATGAAGGCCAGCGCGGCCTATTTCTCGGAAATGATGGCCAATCCGGCCAAGCTGATGGAGGCGCAAGCGCAGTACTGGGGCAAAGCGCTGACCCATTTCATTGAAGCGCAACAGGAATTGGCCAAGGGCCAGTTCACCGTGCCGGAGGATGAAACGCCAAAGGACAAGCGGTTTTCCAACCCGCTCTGGCAGACGCATCCCTATTTCAACTTCATAAAACAGCAATATTTGATGTCGGCCCAGGCGATCGAAGGCGCGGTGCAGGGTCTCGACGGCCTGGAGGCAAAAGACAAGCGCCGGGTGGAGTTCTTCGCGCGCCAGATCGTCGATCTTTTCTCGCCCACCAACTACTTGGCCACAAACCCCGACGCCCTCGAGCGTGCAGTTGAGACCGACGGGCAAAGCCTTGTGCAGGGGATGGAAAACCTGGTGCGCGATATCGAGGCGCACCGCGGCAATCTGATGCCCACCCTGTCGGACCCGGAGGCGTTTTCCCTCGGCAAAGACATCGCCACGAGCCCAGGCCAAGTCGTTTTTCGCAACGCGATGATGGAGCTGATCCAATACGCGCCCAGCACGGAAAAAGTGCAGCGCACGCCGCTGATCGTGTTTCCGCCCTGGATCAACAAATTCTACATCCTCGACCTGAAGGAAAAGAATAGCCTGATCAAATGGGTGGTCGATCAGGGCTTCACGCTGTTTGTCGTGTCCTGGCGCAACCCGGACCCGTCCTACCGCGATGTGGGTATCGGCGACTACATCGAGAACGGGTATCTCAAGGCCATCGAGGTCGTGAAAAAAATCACCGGCGAGCCGAAGGTCAACGCGGTGGGCTATTGCATCGCCGGCACCACGCTGTCGATGACACTGGCGCTG
>JBCBXA010000126.1:0-6734 GCA_039816825.1 Pseudomonadota bacterium
GAATCGAAACGGACGGCGACTCATTGAGCAAAGTCTGCTTTGCGGACTTTGCGGACCTTCGATTCGAGGTTCTTCAATTTCACCATGTCGCCGATTCGGAACAGATCGACGAGCCAGAGGACTCCAACTCCGCCTAGCGTAAAGAAGTAGATCACGAACCATGACCAGTGGCCGAGGTAGGCGCGGTGCGCACCGAGCAGACCTAGGAAGACCCAGAGCACGTAGGTCAGGCTGAGAGATTCCTGGAAAGTGTCCTCGCTTTTGGGTTTCGAGAACACCTCCAGCCAACTGGATCGTCAACTGCCGTAAACGAAGTAGAGTCTACCGGAATAGTTGGGCTGGTTCGACGTCAAGCGCCTCAGCAATTCGCGCGATGATCTTCACAGTCGGGTTGCGGTATCCGGTCTCAATACCGCTCACATAGGTTGGGTGCAGGCCTGCAAGATCCGCGAACTCCTCCTGAGACAGTCCACGCATCTTTCGCCATTCCCGAATATTTTTGCCGACTCGCTGCTCCAAACGCATTGCGCCAGCGAGCGATCATCTCTACCCAATCACCATAGACTATGAGTAAGGTTTTGGAGATTGGCACACCACAGCGACGTCCTCGACGGTATCCGCATCCAGTACATCAAGCTCGGCCCGTCTGGCGCTTGGTTTCACCAGTGCGTGGAGGAGGGATCGCTTCGACTAGACCAGCGCGAGATACCTCATACCGTTGGGAAGAGTGGAGACGTCGAACATATCCGCACTCTGCTGATTGCTGACGGCTTTGACCCAGCAGCTGCAACCAGCAAAGCGCGCGAGGTTATCAGCTTCTACGATCCATCTCCGACGCTCTGGATCACTTTCGCTGATGGACGGTTGTGGTGGTGTATCTCTGAGGGCGAAGCGGTATCCGTTACTGACGGGAAGGGTACCAGAATGCGGTGCTGCACGATCTCGTGGTCTGACCGCTCTCTTGGCGGCGAAGAATTGCGGATCAACACTCTCTCAGGTCAACTGACCAAGACAGCGGCTTATCGGCAGTCCATCTGCAATGTGGAGGCGAGCAATTATCTCATAGCTCGGCTGAGAGATGAGCTGCTGCCCGCCGTAGCTGACGCGAAGCTGATTGAGCAGGACTATGCCCGAGCACTGGAGCCTGTCATCGCCCTGCTGACGTGGCAGGACTTTGAGGCCTTTGTCGAACTTGTCTTCGCAGCAAGCGGCTGGCGCCGCTTGAGCGTTGTCGGGGGAACTCAGGAAATGGTTGACATAGAGCTGATTCAACCAACGACCGGCGAGCGCGCTCTGGTGCAGGTAAAGTCCTCGACCGACCAGGCCCAGTTGGACAGCTACGTTGCCCGTTTCGCTCTGCGCACTGAGGACCGCATGTTCTACGCCTACCACACCAGTGCAGCGTCACTTGCCAGCACTAATGATAACATCACGCTCCTTGATCGGTCGCGCCTCGCCAAGATGGCCGTCTACGCTGGCCTTGGGGGCTGGCTCATCAACAAAGCTCGCTGAACAGCCGAGTATACCGGCGGTGATATGGAAAGTAGTGGTTTTTCTTTACGCGCGCGCGATCACGCGGCGGTGCGCGCGTGCGAAGGCGAAACCTATATAAACTATATTTCGCCGTGTAAGTCACTGTAACTAAAGCGAATGAGAATATGGAAAGTCGAATGGTAGAGCATTTAGCCGCCTATATTTCTCATATCGCTGAATGCGTGTGATGTACGGCATCACTCTCAGAATTGCCCGTGTGAGCACGTTTGCGCCGAGCCAGAAATATCCCCCCATTTAGCTCCACTGCCCACGCGTAGCATCCAGCCTCGCTAGCGCACGATGGCTACCCTTACCCGTAAAACCGACGCGCCGTTAAAAACCCACCGCCTAGGCGGCCTGTTTTACTGCTCCAGCGTCATGCTAAGCCTTGGCGGCGGGCACGGTAGGTTGAAAGGGGAGCGGAGCCCCCCTTCAGCACTCTGGGTTAAGCCTTCGCGCTGCAAACCCACGCTTCGATGGCTTCGGATCGTTTCCCATTCGAAACGGCCATAGGGCGCATTCGAAAGCTTCGCATAACCGGACTTCTGATGGTTGATGGACGCAGCAGTCGAGGCACTTGGCTCGAACGGTTTTCAACAACTCGGCCTTAGTCGTCATCACATAACCTCACTCGGCTGAGTGATATTGCTGCCGATATAGGCGTCGATGTCGGACTTTCGGTATCGCACTGAACGGCCGATCTTGACGAATGGCGGGCCTTTGCGATGAACCCGGGCTTTCTGAAGCCAGCTTTCTGACACCAGAAGTATGCGAGCCACGTCAGTTTCGTGGAGTAGTCGATTTTGCGTTGTTTGCATTGCATTTTCCTCCATGCAGTTGGTTCAACGCACCCCATTATTCACACAGTTTCTCTGCCGTCTTGGGCTCAGATTTGTTCTGAGCCTGTCCGCTCTAGCCGCCAGAATGGTTTTCCAATTTCGAGTTCGATTCCGTGTCTTTTGAGAATGTCTGCGACCCGCGAAAGATCGTCAAAGAGCCGTTCCTCGCGCTCAGGATCGTAGAATTCCACTCGCCCACGTATCGCGTGCAGATATCGATCAGGATCATCGGTGATCAGCTTCACCTTCTTCTTTGCTCTTATCCGTCTGTAGACATGTTCAAATAGTCGCTCATAAGTAACGGCGTCGAGATCGTAGAGATCAACAGCGGTAAGCTGGTCTGCTACTGCGTGGGCCAACTCATGCTCTGTTTTGCCATCGTCGTCTGAAATTGGGTTGTTAGGCCCGCCCAGATCAGCCCGTAGCTGGCGATCATAATCGGCGTCTTGCATCTCGAGAAAGCGCTGAATGGCTTGGGAAAGGATGCTATCGGGCTCATCTGGCCTTGGACGGGTCTGGCCAGTGATCGCCTTGTAGGCTGAATTTAGCCGTGCAGCACGGGAAGGTTTGACCCGCGGATGTGCGTCGATCAGAGAAATGAGCAGGTACTCGAGCGCATCGTACTCGAGGTTGAGTTCATCAAGACAGCGCTTGTGGTAGCCGTCTTCTGGATATCCAGCGCCCTCATTCCTTTTCCCCATCTGCCATCTCCAGTATCCGTTCCGTCACGCGCTCTACTGGATCACGGAGGCGCTCAGCGTTAATCACGATGTAGCCGCCTGTCACATCGCCGTCTGTGCGATGGTTGAGCAACCTCTTGAGCGCATAGTGAGGAATGTCGAGGCTCTCGGCAATCGTGATGAACGTCCGCCTCAGGTCGTGCATAGTGAAGTGGTGACCAATCGCTTCGCTAACGCGCGCAGTCATCTTCTTGGTTTCCCGGATGTAACCTGTCGCCGAGTGGCTGGGGAACACCCATTGCCGATGGCAAATATAGCTGTGGCGCGCTGCAAGTAGCGCTAGCAGGTAGCTCGCCAGTGGTAGTTCTAGCGGATGGCCGTTCTTTGTCTTCGGTAGCGTCAGCGTCCGGGCCTCAAAGTCAATGTTCCGCCATTGCAGGCTGGTGATCTCACTGCGGCGCATCCCGGTGAGTAGGGCGATGATAAGAATGTCGCGTGTGTCATTGTGCTGCTCATGAACTGCTCTCCACCACGACGGGAGCTTTGACGCTGGCACGAGAGACTGACGCCGCTGCTCACGGTTCCATGCCCGGGTCTGAGACAGAACAGTTACGGGGTTGGGGGCGAAGTCCTCAAAGCTCGCCGCCGTGAAGTTGTAGAGGGACCGAAAGTGCCGAAAAGCGGTGTTGGCTGTCGCTCCGCCATGACGCTCACTCAGCTTGGCATGCCGCGACTGGACCATCTGCTTGGTGATCTGTGACAGCGGCTTCGTCTGCCAGTCCTTCAGATACTGGTCGAAGGTTCGCTGGTAGCCGTCGACGGAGGATGGAGCGAGAGACTTGGCGGCGAAGAACGCCTCTTTCGCATCGCGCATGGTCAGCTTCTCAGCCTCGATCCGCCTGCGCTCCTGCACGACATCTGTGCCCTGCGCCATCTCACCGAGGATCGCCAGCGTGCGCTTGCGGGCGGTCTCCGGTGTCAGCACGTCGGCACGACCAATGGTGACGCGTCGCGTCCGCTTGCAGGTCTGTCCCTCAGCGAAGTACACCTTCGACTGCGTGCCCACGCGCAGGCCCAGACCGCGCTGCGTCTTGTCGCGGTAGATGACCTGTCCGCTATTGGGGAAGGGTAGCGCCTCAACGGCGCGCTTTGTCATGTTGATCCACGGCATCTCGACCTCCTGATTTCAGTCGAGATAACTCCAAGAACCCAAATTGATAAGTGATGTCAGAGGTTTGTGCGATAGCGTCAAGCTTCGTCCAAGACTGTCCTAATGATCGATCTGTCAGCCACCGGTACTCTGCTGTGATCGTCACCGTCGGCGCTTTCAGCAGAAGAGAAGGAGATACCGCCATGACAGCCAAGCCCGTTCAGCTCGGCGCATATCGATTCCCAACCCGTATTGCATGCGAGCGTCACATGCGCGTCATATGGGCCAGTGCGGAGCTCGAGAAGCCTCTCACTGACGGTGTCGCTGACTTTGTAATGGATCTGTTCAAGACCCATCGCGAGTACGAGAAGCGAACCGCAGGTCGCGAGATCGACTACTTCTTTGTCGGCCACAACCTCGGTGGAAGCCGCTGCTTCTATGTCCGCTACACTGACGGAACGAACGAGGACTTCAGCTATAAGAGTTGCGACCTAGATCGCGCAGCATAATTGAATGAGGAGGGGCGGCCTTCGGGTTGCTCCTTTTCATTCTTGTCCCAAGTTGGCCCATGGTTGTCTTGTTTTCGAGACGGTATAGATTTCCGGTGTTGACGGCAAACCGGTCATTAGCTGGTTGGGCAGTGTCGGCCCAAAGCGGACATTGCTGAGACTGACAAAACCTTGACGGAACTCTTTGGTCGGTGCCCCAAAGACCAAACTCCGGAGCACTTACAAAACTGTAATGGCTCTGAGACCTCGTTGGCAGACTGTGCGGCTACAAACTCCTCGACTTTCGAGGAGATCGGTCGTGCAGGATCTGGAACTATCAATCATCATCATCACGCTGAACGAGGAAGCGAATCTGCCTCGTCTGCTGTCGGACCTTGAGCAACAATCGTTCAGCGGCTTTGAGATCATTCATGTCGACAGCCGGAGCGATGACGCAACTGTTGGCGCTTCTCGTAGCTGGTCTCAGAAGTTTGAGCATTACAGCATTGTGGAAATGTCGGAGCGCGGCGTCAGCCTTGGGCGGAACGTTGGTGCTTCCCACGCGCGCGGACGCCGGCTTCTCTTTCTCGATGCCGATAGCCGACTTCCCAGAACCTTTCTGGCAAACAGCATGGGGGAGCTGAAACGGCGGGAACTGCAGCTCGGCATTGTCTGTATGAGCGGCGCTGAGCTGCCCTGGCACTATCGGCTTGGCTTTGGCCTCTTCAACGCCGGCATATGGATATCATCCAAGTTCTTCCCCACCGCGATTGGTGCGTGCCTTTTCTCGACGCCCGAACTTCACCAGTGCATTGGGGGGTTCGATGAACAGCTCACCCTGTGCGAAGACTGCGACTACGCGCTCAGAAGTTTCAGAAACAATCGCGGTGGCGTTGGCGTTTTGAATGACAAGTTCCGCTTCGACGCCCGCAGGCTGGTCCAGGACGGACTGCTGACCACAGGCCTCATTTATCTCGAAGCCAACGCGCGACGACTTCTGCTGGGCGAGTTGCGCAACAATGAAATTCCCTACGAGTTCGGGCATTATCGGCGATAGGCTGAACGATGGACCTGCTTGTTCATTTGGAGGGCCCTCTCGGCTTAGCAGCCCTGGCCGCCATCGCCTTTGGCGACACGCTGATCGGCGTTGGTCTTTTCGTCTTTGGTGAGTTTGCCTTTCTCGCAGCTGGCGCGGCTTACGCCGCCAATGGCAGCATCGTGCCAGTTCTCGTAGTCCTTGCCTTCGCATGGCTGGGCGACATTACAAGCTTCCTGCTGGGGCGACGGTATGGCGCTCGTGCAGCTTTGCGTTTCATGAAGCCAAGCAAGAACCGAAAACGCTGGCGCCGCGCCGAGAAAATGCTGGCAGAGCGCGGCTTCCTGTTTGTTGTTCTGTCGCGCTTTCTTGGTCCGGTTGCATGGATCACGCCGTTTCTCAGCGGAACGATCAGAATGCCCATGCCGCTATATGCATCTGCCGCTGCAGTTGGAGTCGTGCTGGGAGTCGGCCAGTTCCTAATACTGGGAGCCATCGGCCAAACCGCCATGACCTATCTTCTGCCGCACATCACTCCTCATTTGAGCGTTCTTGCTCTCATGACCCTCATGCTCGGCGTCGGAGCCTACATCTGGCGCAGAAGTGTCCGGTCTCGCCTCCACAAAGCCATGACCATTAGCGGCGCTTCGACTTTGATGTTGCTCGCCGCCAACTTCGCCTACTTCTTTGTGCTTGATAGCCATCCGCTGCCTGCCGCGCCCCAGGCGAGAATTGCAGACGTGTGTTCGGTCTCACAGCACCATCTTGCGGTGAGCCCAGGCCCCTCTGCCCTTCACCTGCCGCAACCCATCAACGTGTTGCTGTTTTCAGAGAAGCCCGGCGCCGAGATGATGGCTGAACTGAACTGGCACAGGAATGCCACCTACTCCCACGATGCCATCACCTTCGCGAAGTTTATCAGCCTCCTATGGCAGAGCAGGCCTCCGATGTCGGAGCTCTATCTGGATGGACAGCCGGCGGACAGCGCGTTCCAGATGCCAGGTTCCA
>JBCBXA010000127.1:0-6716 GCA_039816825.1 Pseudomonadota bacterium
CAACATGCGGCCACCCGTGCCAGAAACCTTACTAGAGAAACCGCAAATCACTGGCCCAGACATGGGGGGCTAGACAGCTAGACAACATCACCCAACCTCGAAAATTGATACGAAGATCCCAGCCCAGCGCTTGATTGAGAATTGTCTAAGCCTTCGCACAGCTGACTCATACGCGCTCAGATTGCCAGGAAATCAATGAGCGAGGACTTCGAATGTGGACGTTGGTCGATCAAACCGGCCTTTCTTTCAGACTGATGGCAGCGCCTCAAACATAAATTGGCGGTTGAACGGTGCTTGGCCAACAAAGATGACAGCTGCTGCGCGAAAGAGTCGTGATGGATACAATGGAGGCAACAAAAGGTTGAGCGAGTCACCCGCGGTCAGTCGCTCTAATGTTCTGGACTTTTGGGTACCAACGGTGGGTACGAATCTGGGTACCCAGGAGGCAGGCTCAATTGGTAAGATTCTGTTATAAAAGGATAATTTTGCCCGGAAGGTAGAATGGTGGAGCTAGCCGGAATCGAACCGGCGACCTCTTGCATGCCATGCAAGCGCTCTCCCGACTGAGCTATAGCCCCACTGATGAACCATCCGGTTCTCTGTTGGCCCAGGGGGCCAAAGTGGTGTCCGCTTACGGGTCCTGCGAACTCGGCGGGTTCTAATCCCGCCGAACGGAAGGCGCAAGGGTTACGCCTTCCATTTTTCCGTTTCGATCAATCGTCGTCGTCGGATGCCTTCACGACGTCGGAAAGGTCATCGTTCTCGTCGTCATCCGTTTCGAGGAACGTGTTGTCATCCGCATCGTCGGTTGGCTCGTCATCTTCGTCGCCATCAATGTCCGGGATGCCATCGGTATCATCGTCGTCATTGTCATCCGCATCTTCGAGCGACACGAAGGCTGGAGACGCGTCGTCCTCATCTTCATCCTCATCGTCCGCCTTGGCGCCTTCAGCCGTATCTGCGGTCTCGTCATCCTTGACGTCTTTCTTGCGGGTCGCGCCACGGGTTGCAGCGGCTTCCTCAAAGAAGGACAGGGGATATTCATTGCCGGTGTATGGCGAGACGATAGGGTCCTTACCCAGATCGTAGAATTTCTTGCCGGTTTCGGGGCACACGCGTTTGGTGCCGGCGCCTGGTTGAGCCACGTTTGGCCTCGTTTGTCTGTTGCGCGGCCCAAGATCGAACAAGGACACCGACGCGGTTTGCGGGGAGTGCGGCGTGCGAACTATGGGCCGCCACCGGGAAAGTGCTGCTCCATAATATTTGGGGCACAGCCTGTCAAAGCGCAACTGCGTTGGCGCGGGCCTAAACGCGTGATAGAGGCCCTGCCAGACGGCTGTCTTGCCGCTCACATCACGCCCCATCAGCAAACTGATCAGGTTCTCGGTCCCAAATGTCTCACTCTGCAGTGCCATCGCCCCTCAAATCGAAACGGGCGTCGCCTCTGTCCGGCCGCGTGCGGGTGCCGGGGGATAAGAGCATTTCGCACCGGGCCGTCATGTTTGGTGGCCTCGCCTCCGGAACAACGCGAATCACCGGCCTGCTGGAGGGCGAAGATGTGCTCGGAACGGCCGCTGCGATGCGTGCCCTGGGTGCAACTGTGGAGCGCTCCGACGACGGGACCTGGACCGTGCACGGCACGGGCAATGGCTGCCTTCTTGCGCCTGAAGCGCCCATCGATTTTGGGAATTCCGGCACCGGTTGCCGTCTGATGATGGGGCTTCTCGGTGCCTATGATTTCGAAACCAGCTTCGTCGGTGATGCATCCCTCTCCGGGCGCCCCATGAAGCGCATTCTCGATCCCATTCAGAAGATGGGCACCCAGCTGGTCAGTGCCACCGATGGTGACCGCCTGCCGCTCACACTCCGTGGCCCGCACACAGCGGCTCCCATCACCTATCGTGTTCCGATGCCGTCGGCGCAGGTCAAGTCGGCGGTTCTGTTGGCGGGCCTCAACGCACCGGGCATCACAACGGTTATTGAGCCTGTGATGACGCGGGACCACACCGAAAAAATGCTCGTGGGCTTTGGTGCGGAACTGACAGTGGAAACCGCTCAGGATGGCGTCCGGACGATATCGCTGGTCGGTCAGCCGGAACTGAGGGGCCAGGATGTGACCGTGCCCGCTGACCCGTCTTCCGCCGCGTTCCCCATCGCCGCCGCCTGCATCGTTCCGGGATCCGATATTGTGGTCCAGGATGTTCTGATGAACCCAACCCGCACTGGCCTTATTACAACGCTCATCGAAATGGGCGCAGACATCACTGTTTCGAACCAGCGTGAGAGTGGTGGCGAGACGATTGCCGATGTGCAGGTGTGCCACTCAGAGCTCAATGCCATCACCGTGCCCGCCGAACGCGCGCCATCCATGATAGACGAATATCCGGTCTTGGCCGCGGCCGCCGCGTTTGCAAAGGGTACGACGCGCATGGAAGGCCTTGATGAACTGCGGGTCAAAGAGAGTGACCGGTTGGCCGCCGTGGCGCGGGGCCTCGAGGCCAACCATGTACCATGTGTTGAGGGCGAAGACTGGCTGGAGGTCACTGGCCGGCCAGACGGCAAGGGCCTGGGCGGTGGCACGGTGAGAACTCATCTGGACCATCGCATTGCCATGGCCTTCGCCGTACTCGGCATGGCGACCGAAACACCGGTGACAGCCGATGATGCCGCTCCCATCGCCACAAGTTTCCCGGCTTTCATCGAGTTGATGAATGGGCTGGGCGCTCAACTCAGCGAGGCAGGTTGATGGAAGCCGATCCCGCCACGCCTTTTGTGTACTTCATCACATTTAACTGGGTGGGTTTGCTCCAGCTGGCTTTGATGCTGGGGGTTCTCATCTACGGCGTCTGGCACCTGATCCGCCGCCGCCCGTTCAACCTTCTCATCCTCATCTTCTGGATCGTGTGCGGTTATCTGGCGTTGGCTCTGGTGCTGCTTGGTGCCGGTCTGTTTTATCGCGGGCAGGCCATGAGCGATCTCAGCTTTGCCCTTGGCAATTTCATGCAATGGGCCATGACCATTGTTCTGTTCGGGTTCCTGCCCATCACGCTTCTCGCTGCATGGGCCAACAAAGTGAGCGGTGGGCGCATGCCTGGCGATCAGCAACTGCCCGAGGATGAACAGCAATGAGCGCGGCCAAGCCGGTCATCGCCGTTGATGGCCCAGCTGCGTCCGGCAAAGGCACGCTTTCGCGCAAGCTGTCGGGCCATTTTGCGATACCGCATCTGGATACGGGCCTGACCTATCGTGCCGTGGGTCATCATCTTCTTGAGCGTGACCAGTCGCTTGACGATGAGGAACTGGCGGTGCGTGCCGCGTGTGAGCTTGATCTCGGTGGCCTCGACCGCAAGCTCTTGTCCCAGCACCATATCGGTGAAGCCGCGTCTCGCGTCGCCGTCATGCCAGCGGTGCGCGCGGCATTGGTGGAAGCGCAGAGATCCTTCGCCGCGCAATCTCAGGGTGCCGTGCTGGACGGCCGGGATATTGGCACGGTGGTGCTGCCCGATGCGGATGTGAAGCTCTACGTCACCGCGAGCCCCGAAATGCGGGCCCGCCGGCGCTACGAAGAAGTGCGTCAACGCCAGGCCGAGCTGCCGGACTATTATGAAATCCTGGCCGACATCACCCGCCGCGATGCCCGGGACATGGAACGCGAGGACAGCCCATTGCGCCCGGCGAGTGACGCTGTCTTGCTAGACACGTCGGAAATGACTATAGAGCAGGCGTTTTCTGCGGCCCTTGAGGCGATTGAGACCGTTCGGAAGTAGAGCGGTCTACGCCTTCAGACTTCTGGCCAAAGACAACAATCCAAATGCTGCAGGCGGCTTGCGCCACCTTGGTCCGGACCCTGATCTGTCGGCCCGGTCGCTTTGCAGTTTAACACAAACCCGGCGCTCGCCTGCTCCACCGGATCAGGCACCAAGGAAAAACTCTTCAATGGAAAACATCACCACCGAGGACTTTGCGAGCCTCCTGGAAGAATCTTTTGCCGTCCACGATGTTGCTGAAGGCACCGTCGTCAACGGCATCGTCACAGCCGTCGAAAAAGACGTGGCCATCGTTGACGTTGGCCTGAAGGTTGAGGGCCGCGTGGCCCTGAAGGAATTCGGCGCAGCCGGAAAGGACCTTAAGGCGGGCGACGAAGTCGAAGTCTATCTTGAGCGCGTGGAAAACGCGCTTGGCGAAGCTGTGCTGTCCCGCGACAAGGCCCGCCGCGAAGAAAGCTGGATCAAGCTCGAGAAGAAGTTCAACGCCAACGAGAAGGTCGAAGGCCAGATCTTTAACCAGGTCAAAGGTGGCTTCACCGTGGATCTCGATGGCGCCACCGCCTTCCTGCCGCGCAGCCAGGTCGACGTACGCCCGATCCGCGACGTCACGCCTCTGATGAACACGCCGCAGCCCTTCATGATCCTGAAAATGGACAAACGCCGCGGCAACATCGTCGTGTCCCGCCGCGTCATTCTCGAAGAGAGCCGTGCAGAGCAGCTGCAGGAAATCGTTCAGAACCTGCAGGAAGGCCAGGTCACCGAGGGCGTGGTCAAGAACATCACCGATTACGGTGCGTTTGTGGATCTGGGTGGCATCGACGGCCTCCTGCACGTCACCGACATTGCGTGGCGCCGCGTGAACCATCCTTCGGAAGTTCTCACCATCGGCCAGTCGGTCAAGGTGCAGATCATCCGCGTCAACCAGGAAACCCAGCGCATCAGCCTCGGCATGAAGCAGCTGGAGAAGGATCCGTGGGACGAAATCGGCCAGCGCTTCCCGGAAGGCGCCAAGATTACCGGCCGCGTCACAAACATCACCGACTACGGTGCGTTTGTGGAACTGGAGCCCGGCATCGAAGGCCTCATCCACGTGTCCGAAATGTCTTGGACCAAGAAGAACGTCCATCCCGGCAAAATCGTCTCCACTTCCCAGGAAGTGGATGTGGTCGTGCTCGAAGTGGACAGCTCCAAGCGCCGCATCTCCCTGGGCCTGAAGCAGACCCTCGACAATCCATGGGATGCGTTCCTCGCCAACAGCCCGATCGGCTCCACGGTGGAAGGCGAAGTCAAGAACAAAACCGAGTTCGGTCTGTTCATCGGCCTCGAAGGCGATGTGGACGGTATGGTGCACCTGTCGGACCTCGACTGGAACCAGCCCGGCGAGCAGGCCATCGAAGCCTATGAGAAGGGCGATACCGTCCAGGCGCAGGTTCTCGACATCGACGTTGAGAAAGAGCGCATCTCTCTTGGCATCAAACAGCTCGGTCAGGATGCCATTGGCGACGCAGCCGCTTCCGGCGATCTGCGCAAAGGTGCCATCGTCACCTGTGAAGTCACCGCCGTCACCGATGGTGGCCTCGAAGTGACGCTGGTGGATCATGAAGGTGTCGACAGCTTCATCAAGCGCTTCGATCTCGCCCGTGACCGTGACGAGCAGCGCCCAGAGCGTTTCTCCGTCGGCCAAAAGGTGGATGCTCGCATCACCATGTTTGACCGCAAAAACCGCAAGGTTGGCGTGTCGATCAAGGCGCTGGAGATCGCAGAAGAGAAAGAAGCCGTCGCACAATACGGTTCTTCCGACTCCGGCGCGTCCCTCGGCGACATCCTCGGCGCCGCCCTCAAAGGCGACGACAAGTAAGTTCAGCTTACTGCCAAGACCAGAAACCCGCGCTTTCGAGCGCGGGTTTTTTTCTGACCAGACACCGGCCTTTCCAACTTTCACAAAACGGTCGCTGAACCGTCATTGCCCCTACGTCATTTCGCTCTTGGCTTCTCCGGTCACTTTTGTTTCGGGAGAACCTCCATGCTTCGTGCCCTCACATTTGCAGCGGCTGCCTTCGCTGCTCACCAAGCGACCCAGATACCGGCCATGGCGGCTGGTCATTCCACCGATGTTTCAGTCCAGCTGGGTCCCCGCCCTTTCTACCTCGTCGACTCGATGGATGAGGGTGAACTCAAGACCAAGCTGCAAAGCTGCATGGCCGGGCCCTTCGAGACATCTGATTGGTCCATCGGCCACCGCGGCGCGCCGCTCATGTTCCCCGAACATACGGTTGAGTCCAACGTAGCCGCTGCGCGCATGGGCGCCGGCATTTTGGAGTGCGATGTCACCTTCACCAAGGACAAGGAACTGGTGTGCCGCCACGCGCAGAACGATCTGCACACGACCACCAACATCCTGGCCACTGATCTGGCTTCGACCTGCGCAAAGCCTTTCGCGCCTGCGACAGGCGATCAGGATGCCGTTGCTGAGTGCCGCACGTCTGAGATTACGCTGGCGCAATACCAGACTTTGACTCCCAAGATGGACGCAGCCAATCGCAAGGCGACAACGGTTGAGGACTATCTCAACGGCACAGCCAATTGGCGCACCGATCTCTATTCCGCCCAGCCCGCAACCTTGATGACCCATGCCGAGAGCGTGGAGCTCTTCAAATCGCTCGGCGCCAAGTTCACACCAGAGTTGAAAACACCATCGGTCGAGATGCCGTTTGATGGGTTCAGTCAGCAGGATTACGCCCAGAAGCTGGTTGATGAGTATAAGGCTGCGGGCATCCCGGCGTCGGATGTCTGGTTGCAATCGTTCAATCTGGAAGACGTTCAGTATTGGATCGAGGCCGAGCCCGAGTTTGGTGCGCAGGCGGTCTATCTCATGGATGAATACAACATCGATGGCTACTCGCCCATGGACCCGGCCACCTGGCCCAACACCATGGCCGAGCTCAAAGC
>JBCBXA010000128.1:0-6668 GCA_039816825.1 Pseudomonadota bacterium
TGAATGTCGCTTCCTAGCCATGCCAAATCCCCCTCTCGCCGCCAATGTAATGGCCCAGTTCTAGGGGGGAAGGACACCATTGCGCCTCGATACACGCGCGGGCCTCGCGCTGGTCAATGGCACCTCAGTGATGACCGGGATTGCCGCTGTAAACGCGGTGCGGGCGGACGTATTGGTCAATGAACTTCTGTCCAGCGCTGCGGCCTATGCCGACATTATGGGGGTCCGCGTCGAGGCTTATGATGAAGGACTGCAGGCGGTTCGCGGCCATGTGGGTCAGATTGTGGCCGCAGAGGCCTTGCGTAAAAAGCTGTCGGGCAGCGGACGAATTGTTGAGGGCTATATCGCCGAGATACGCGCCAATGACGAAACGCAGGTGCCATTTGTGCAGGATCCCTACACGCTGAGGTGTCTGCCGCAGGCCTTTGGTGCCGTTATCGACATGCTGAAAATACACGAGACCGTCGTCGCGCAGGAAATCGACGCGGTGACGGACAATCCCCTTTTCATCGATGAGCCACCATTTGTGCTGCATGGTGGCAATTTTTATGGTCAGCACATCGGCTTTGCCAGCGATGCGTTGATAGCACCCATCGTCACTCTTGCGCTGATCGCGGAACGACAGATCGCCCGTTTGACCGATCCCATGTTCAACGGTCCACTGCCGCCCTTTCTGCAACCCATGCAGCCTGGAATGAACAGCGGCTTCATGGGTGCGCAAGTCACCGCTAGCGCTCTTTTGGCGGAGATGCGGTCAGCCGCAGTGCCGGCCTCCATGCAAAGCGTGCCGACCAATGGAAACAATCAGGATATCAATACGATGGGCACGGTGGCAGCCCGCAAGATTTCAGCGCTTCTGGATGATGCGATGGCCGTTCTGGCCATCCATGCTCTCGCCGTTGCGCAGGCTGTTGATCTGCTGACTGGCGAAGGGGCAGCCGACTTCGCGCCAGCAACGATCGAGTTTGCGAGCCGTGTCCGCACTGTGAGTCCTCCGCTTAAGGACGATCGGCCTTTATCCCCCGACATTGCCAAAGTGGTTGCCATGTTCGAGCCAGCCCAAACGGAATGACGCGCATGGACGCGTTGGGCAGTGGACATGATTGCGGTCTTGCGTTTGGCGTTCGCGTCTGCCGGACGTTTGGCAGGTGGTACCCGTAGCCCTTTTTCAACCATTGGCCCGCATTTTGGCAGCAGCGGCCATCTATGGCCGCATTGACCGAAACGACTGATCCGAGGCGGCCGCATGAGTGTCCTGGTACATCCGATAATTCTGTGTGGCGGATCAGGCTCTCGGCTTTGGCCCTTGTCCCGTCAGGATTTTCCAAAACAGTTTGTGTCGGTGAACGGCCAAACGAGCCTTTTTGGCCAGGCTCTGGAGCGGACGCGGGAGAACCCTTCGGAAAGCCTCTCCTATGCAGAGCCCACGATTGTTGGCAGCGCCGCTTTTGAGGAGCACATAAGAGCTCAGGTCGATGAAGCGGGCGGGCGCGTGCGCCAGATAATCCTTGAGCCATTTGGCATGGACAGTGCCCCGGCCCTTGCCGTGGCTGTGGCCAGCCTTCTGGAGAAGTCGCCATCAGACATCGCGCTGCTTTTGACGTCCGACCACCAGATTGCGCCTTTAAGGGCCTTCCAAAACTGTGTTCGCCAGGCGGTGAATGCCATTGAGGCCCATGGTTGGGTCATGACCTTCGGGATCGTGCCAACCCACGCTGAAACTCAGTTTGGATATGTGGAATACATGACCGATGACATGGGCGCGTCCTACCATCCGGTCAGCTGTTTCCACGAAAAGCCGGATCAGTCCACGGCAGAAGACTATCTTCGCCAAGGCAACTTCATGTGGAACTCGGGCATGTTTGCCTTCCGCATTTCGCATATGGCGGAGCTGCTTGCGACCTACGCTCCGAAGACCTGGCAATATGCACAGGCCGCCTGCAGCAATGGCGTAGAGGGGGCTGGAACGCTGCTCCTGGCGTCAGAGGACTTCGCTCAGTGCGACCGCAAGTCGATCGACTACGCCATCATGGAGCCTCTGTCCTCGCAGGATAAGGTGGGCTTGGGACTTGTCCCGTCTGCTTTTCAGTGGCGTGACCTGGGCAGTTGGGGGCAGGTTTACGAAGCGGCGCTGAAGCATGACCGCAACGGCAATGTCGTTTCGGGCAATGCTGTGGTCGAGGATGTGGCCAACAGCTACATCACGTCATCCGGTCGGCTGGTCGCGGTATCTGGTTTGGAGAATGTCGTCGTTGTTCAGGAGCCCGACTGTACTCTCGTGACGAGCCGCACACGGGCTGGCTCCGTCAAGACAATCTACTCCAAGCTGGGAGAATTGGAGCGTCCGGAACTAGCGTCTCCAGCAGCCTTTGACGCGCCGGCTGAATTTTCTGAGTGGCTCTACAGCGACGCCTATCCCCTTTGGGCGAAAGCTGGTGTCGGCGCCGACGTGGGGGTCTTCGAGCACCTGGATCTGAAGGGAAGTCCTGTTTTTCCCGAGCATCTGCGCTTCAGGGTTGTGCCAAGACAAATTTACTGCTTCTCGAAGTGGCTGTTGAAGCTGAAGAGGGACGACAGTGAAGACCTCTTGATCTCCGAGTTGGAAACCAGTCTTCGCACCCTGTTGGACTACATGATCTCGACGGGCTGGCGATCTCAGGGAGGCTGGGTGCATCGATTTGATGCGGCGCGAAAAGTGTCCGACGACCGGGCGGACACTTATGACCATTGCTTTGTCCTTCTGGCGCTGGCGAGCCTTCACGAGGCGACCCTTTGGCCTGAAGCGCGACAATGGGCAGATCGCACTCTAGCTTACATGGATGATGCGCTCGCCGATGTGGCGAGCGGTGGTTACTTTGAAGATGATCTGCGGTCCGTGCCTCGGCGCGCAAACCCGCACATGCATTTCCTGGAGGCTATGCTGGCCTGGCACACGGTGACGGGCGAGCAACAGTTTCTGGATCGTGCGGACGTGATCGTCGACATGTTCTATCGACATTTCTTCGATCCTCAGACCGGCACGGTGAGGGAGTTCTTCGACGAAAGCTGGGCCGTAGTCCTGGAGGGGAAAGGGGCGCTGGCCGAACCTGGGCACCATTATGAATGGGGTTGGCTGTTGCTAATGTTTGACAAGTTGCGCCCGGACCCGAAGCATTTTAGGCACGCTTTGTCGCTTTACACGTTTGCCCGGGCATATGGGCATAATCTGACCACGGGCGCGGTGCTCGATTTTGTGCCTGCTGATGCTGGCACGGGCGATGATGCGCCAGCAGCAGCAAATTCCTGCCGCTGCTGGCCCGTCACCGAAGCGATCAAAATTACGGGCGAACTGGACCGTCGCGGCATAACCGGCGCAGGTGCCTTTCGGAATGAGATGTGTAACGTCCTGCTCAGTCGCTATCTTGGCGGTCCGGCCAACATGCAGCGCAGTGGCTCCCGTCCGGCGCGGGGCTCATGGATCGATGCAATCAACGAACTGGGGCGCCCCCTGCACACCAAAGCGCCCGCAAGCACGTTTTATCACATCGTTTGCGCGGTCGAGAACCTATAGGGAGGCCAGTGGAGCCAAGCGCGCTGCGTATAGCTAGAGAGCTCCCTAGCCGATCAGTGTGCCGCTCCACATGGAGTCGCTCACCATTGAGTGACTGCCGGAAATGTGACCGCCCTGTACCGTGATGATGTCGCCGGTCTGAAGCAGCAGGTGCGATGAAATGCTCATGGAATGGTAGTTCGTACTGTGGGCATTGCCGTCAATGACATGGCCCAGGCTGAAATTCTCGTGGTCGCCATTCTTCTCCAGATACAGACGGACATATCCGCCGCTGGGAAGTGTGTCGAAGCGGGCCTGAACGCTGAAGCTGTAGACGCCATCCATGGGAGCCGTGAATTGCGAGTTGGCGGCATCGTAAGCGGTGCCAGTCTGGTTGACGATGGAGCCGAACGCGAGCTGCCCGCCGCCAGCGGGAACGTTGGTGAAAGTGGACGCTGGTCTTGCGCGGAAGAATGGTCGTTGGGGTGACACAGGCACGGCGTGCGCCGGATCGATCTGAATGGCTTCCGTCCAATTGGTGCCATCCGGCGATGTTTTGAACGAAAGGGCGTCGTTGCCCGTCAGCCCGATTTCCGCGTTGCCGGTAAAGCCGGTCTGAAACAGCAGGGACGTGGTGTCCGCTGCGCCCGCACGGTTCATGGCCAGGCGCATGTCGTCGCCATCGTGATTCAGCAGAACAGAGTCTGATGAAACGGCAAGGCGCTGCACCGGTGTGGCGCTGCTGTTGATACCCAGCATGGAAGGGCTGGTGGGTGCCGATTGAGAGCCCACCGGTTGCCAGATGCCATTGTGATAGGCCAACAAGCTGTTCTCGTCCTGAACGAAACAAACCCGTCCATCCTGGGGGAGCAGGAAAGTCCAGGCGTTATCCTGTCTTGCCGCGACCTTTCCATCTTCGCCAGCCCAGTTGCCCGTCGCGCCCTGGGGAACGATATGCCTTTCCCCATCTTGCGGGCTCGCCGGTGGCGCGAGGGCAGTTCTGCTCACCACCGACAGTTGCACAATGGCATCAGGGCGCCGGATCGCCTCATTGTGGGTGACGTGTTTCTGAGCTTGAGCCGCAGCGATATAGGGCAGCGCAAGATTAGGGGTTTCGAACTCGGACATGGCGTTCTCCTTTGACGCCATCTTTATCGTCGGCCGCATCTCGGGGGATTGAGCGACGACTTATCCGCTTCGAAACCGGGCGGCGTTCAACTGTACTGACGGCAAGAGCAAGCCCACCGAAGCTGGGCGAAACCACTATGGAAGTGTTCCAAATCTTGAAATTTGCATGAGTGTGGTGCAGCAAAAGGCATGCAACTCACGAAACAGACAAATCACGCGCTTCGAATTCTCATGTTCTGCGCGTCTCGCGACAGGCCCGTGCGCATGAGGGAGGTCGCCTCTTTCTACGGTCTGTCCGAGCAGTTTCTGCACAAGACGCTCAATCTGGTTGTGTCCGCTGGGTATGTTGAAACCATTCGGGGCCGAAACGGTGGCCTTAGACTTGCTGTGCCTGCGGCGGACATCCGCGTGGGTGATGTGGTGCGAGCAGTGGAAGATCGCTTTGAGCTGGCCGAATGTTTCACGGAAGGCAGCACTTGTCCGCTCGAGCAGGCCTGCAATCTGAGCGCCGCTTTCCGCCGCGCCCTTCAGGCCTTCTTTGACGTTCTGAACGACTACACCGTGGCCGATCTGGTCGACAACAAAGCCAGCATCAACGTTCTGAGTGAGCTTGAAGCGATGATGAGCATTCCGCTGGATCAGGCAGTGGCACCCGCTCGGTGAACCTGCCGGGCTTAGGCCCACCGCCAAGATGTATCCCGGTTGGTTGTGAGCCAAAACCAGACCTGCGACCCGGTTACGCATGAATGCGCGCTGGTCGAAGTGGGGCGGATGCCATCGGTTTTGTGACAGATTGACGGCGCTTTAGGGTGTGCAGATGAATGGCCGCTCGCTCAAAGTCCGGCACACAGGGCAAGGTGTGGTCCCCAAGCGCTGCGGTCCCGGTGGACGCCTTCTGGTCTCGGAGCAGGACCGTTTGCTTGAGTGGCAAGTGGATCGCCAGAACCCGGTTGATGGACCGTCTGTTAACGCCCGCCAGCGAGGAAGTTGAGAGGACCACCCCGTCAAACCGGAAGCTCCGAAGGGTGCTGACGGCATCGCGGAAGCTCGTTGCAGACGCCAGGCCGTAAGAACTGCCGAAAACCTTCCCCAATTCCAGGTCCAGCCGATCCCGGCGTTCCAGGCTGCTGTCGAGCAAGAAGACGTTGAATGAGTGCCCGCTCATAGAGGTCTCCCGTCGTTCGACTTATAGGCCATGACTCTACTGGTCATGCGCCTCGCACCACAGTGAAGCCTTCAAAAACGGGTGGTCCCAAATACATCTGGCGATTGTCTGCAGCTGACTTGTGGGCGTCCCGGAAGTTCTGTGACTGCGTCCATGACCGGAAATCTTCCTCAGACGACCAGATGGTGTGAGACACATATTTCCTGGTTTCTGCGTCCTTGTCAGTCTCTCCGCGCAAGAGTTTGAACTCTAGGAAGCCGGGGACATCGGTCAGGCGTCTGTCGCGCTCAATCCAGACCTTCTCGAACTCTTCCGCGTGCTCCAGGTGAATTTGAAACTGGTTCATCGCGATGAACATCGAAGGCTCCCGGGTCCGACTTTAGAAACAAACTCAACTGCATGTCTGTATTCTTGACTGTTTAAGTCATGTTTTTAGGCTGAGGTAGGACGGATTGCAAGGGAAGCATCATGGCTTACGAGTTCGACAGACCGACGGCTGATAGATTGACGATTGACGAACTGATCGCGCAATCCCGGCAGTTCGATATGCCCGTGGGTTCGGAATCCAATGACCTTCTAGACCGGTGCGCACGAGACGATGGATCGAGGCACGCGACAGCCGAACAGATCGGCCTGCTGAGGCGCCTTGGCGACTTCGTTCTGTCGGGCGTCCCTCATGGTTGGAAGCGTCGGAACTATCCGCATGTTTAAGTCAGCGGCCTTGGACAGGCGACCAAAGACCATTCGCGCCGCACAATTTGACAGTTTCCAAGTCAGTGTTCTTCGTGTGTCTCAATGCTTCTTTCTGGCCTTTGCCGAGCCAGGCACCCATGCATGGGAGGTCGG
>JBCBXA010000129.1:0-6613 GCA_039816825.1 Pseudomonadota bacterium
TAGAACAACGTCAACCAAGGCTGCTTCCGATATCACCGCATCTGTGGGTGCGCCTTGTTCCAAGGATGCTTGGTGCGCGGGCTCATCACGACCAGGGTTAACGAACCAGTAGACCAAACCCGCTACCGCCAGTGACACCAAAACAAACACAGCGACCACCGAACGCTTCATTGTGCGGGCCATGTCACGCTGAACCGAAGAACTTGGCCAGCATCCAGATTGCCATGCCAATCATCATAAGGTTTTCGGTCAACGAGACAAAGCCAAGAGGCACTTTACTGTCCCCGCCAACGCATGCGCATTTGATCTCTCTCTTGTCGATGTAGACGGCTTTGAAAACGCTGACCGCGCCGATGCTTGCAACAAAGAGTGCTGCGGGTGCCGATAGCCAGGTTAGCACTCCAGCCATCATTAAAAGCCCTGCACCCGTCTCGACAAAGGGGTATATGTAACCATAGCGAACATACCGTTGTGCCAGCAGGTCATAGTTCAGAAACATCGTCGCGAACCGTTCAACATCCTGCAGCTTTTGCAGCCCTAGCAGCACCATGGAAACAGCGATAAATAGCTCGATAGTGCGACCGGTGAGCACAGTTTGCGTGCTGGTCCACGTGATCGCGACGGCCATGAGGGCCGCTACTGAGAAGATAGCAATGACGGGGATATAGGTCGTTCCGTCCTTGGCCTTTGTTTGCTTTCCAAAGAATGCACTGAGATCGTCAAACCCGCCAACGCGATCGCCATCAATGAAAGCCTGTGGCGTTGTCTTGACGTCGTGCTTGGCCTTGAATGCATCCACTTCTTGGCGACTGGTCAGATGATGATCGTCGACCGTGTATCCCCGCCGTTCCAGGAGGTCTTTCGACTTGAGCCCGTAGGGACACATGTGATCGGCCATGACCATCCGGTAGAGGGTCGCTGTTTTTGCGGTTTTCTGCAGCATGATTGCGATCCGTTGGAAAAGTTGACACTAGCTTGCACCCTCCAGCTACTGGAAGGTCAAGGACTTGTCCTGGCTAACATCCATTGTGCCGCCGCCACATAGCTTCATCGTGTCCCTCTGGCACAGAAGAGCACGCATCATCTGTGTAGCCACGAAGGCGGTTGTAGTTCCCGATTTGCTCGGTAGAGACAATTTGCGGGGTAACAAGATGGGCTTTGAGATGGGCCAGTCGCAACGCCGCCCGGGCTTGTCCTGCTGCGCGAACGAGCCTCTCAAGCTCTTGCTCATCGGGCACGGAGGACGCGAAGGCATCGTTGAGTGCCCGCTCTGCTTCAATTAAGGCTTCACCAAGGTTGATAGCCTGCGAACGCATGGCTTCGCGCAGGTCGGCCAGAGCGTTGATCTGGTCATCACTTAAGGCAAGATCTTCTGATAGCTCCAACAGGTGTGTAGGACCAGGCACACCGTTAAGCTCTGCGGGCAATGCAAGGCCCCAACCGCGCCCGGCGCTTATGTCCTCGATATCATCAGCAGACAGGGCTGCGATGTCTCGGTCTTGCTGTCCTGCATAGGGTGTATTGGTGGCCGCTTGATGCTGTTGAGCCGCAACTGGCAGGCTCATTGTCAAGCTGATCACAAGCGCCAAAGCCTTGGCGGATAATCTAAGCTGCATGCGACTTCTCCCAACTGTTTGTTGGTTATGCCTTGCATACCTCGTTACTCACGCCACATGATCAAGGTCATGCTTGACCACTGGGCCAGTCTTTTTGAAAACGCCGCCACCACACGGTTGGCAAAGGGTTCGAGCGTTTTTCATCGTAACGATGAAGTGCAATCTATGCATTTCATCCAGTCTGGAACGGTCACGCTGACACGTTTTCTGCGCGACGGTACGCAGCTGACCTTACATGAGGCTTCAACGGGTCATTTGTTGGCCGAGGCATCACTGTTTTCGGAAAACTATCATTGCGACGCGGTTGCAACCGGCGAGGTGTCACTGGCTGTTTTGCCCCGTAGGACTGTCATTGATACTCTTGAGCTCAACGCAACATCACTCCCGGCATTAGAGCGAGCATTTAAGCAGGTCCAAGACCTTCGGGCGCGGGTGGAAGTCCTACGACTTCGCCGGACGAGCGAACGACTTGATGCGTACCTTGAGTTGAAAGGTGCGCCAGAGGCTGGGCCTTGGGTAGACGTTGCACAATGGATCGGGGTGACGCCGCCCGCCCTCTATCGCGAATTGGCGAGAAGGCGCGGCACGTAAAGCGGCTCGGACAATAGGGGGGCGTGGTCGTTTTGTCCGCAGAGCGGACATAGGCCTAGCTATCCTTTGGAGAATCTCGAACGTCCAGTAGATGAGGTTTGCTGTTCCACCTAAATGAGATCGATCACAGCACAACCGGATTGTTCTAGACCAGATAAAGCAATTACAGCTGCTGGGTGGCTTCACGGCAAACAGGTCTGCTTCGAAGGCCAATTCAATCACCCAATCCTGCCGTTTGTGATGCCATTCCCATCGTTGTGCCTCATTGCTTCGCAGGCGGAAGGGTGGACTAAACAGTGGACCGAAAATTCGCAAAGCCAATTCCATAACAAACTCAGTATCTTGCTTGGAAAAGTGGTGCCCCCACACGGACTCGAACCGCGGACCTACTGATTACAAATCAGTTGCTCTACCAGCTGAGCTATAGGGGCACGGGGGCTGCATATCGCGAGATGAGATTCGCTGCAATACGGCTTGTGCCATTGATTGCGCGTACGGCCCGTCGCTAGGCGGATTGACGACGGACGTGCAACGCATAGGCAGCCAGCGCGGCGGCATTGGATACGTTCAGTGACTTGATTGGCCCCGGCATGTCGAGTCTTGCAAGGTGCTGAACGGTTTGGCGGGTCTTTTGCCTAAGGCCCTTGCCTTCAGCGCCCATGACGATGGCAATGTGAGCCTCAGTCTGTGTATCGGCAAACGTCTGCGCGAGATCGGCCTCACCTTCTGAATCCAACCCCACACTCACAAACCCGATCCCATGCAGCTTCTCGAGGGCATCTGCGAGGTTTGTCACCTCTACGGTGTCAATCATGTCGAGAGCGCCCGAAGCGGATTTGGCCAATACGCCGGTCTGGGCGGCGGCATGCCGCGCTGTTGTCACAATCGCCCCCACGCGCAGCGCCACGGCGGACCGCATGATCGCGCCGACATTGTGGGGGTCCGTCACCTGATCGAGCACGATGATGGTTTGGTGCAAGGTCAGGTCGGATAGCGCGAGAGGCTCGATGGGCTCAACCAGCAGCACGACGCCCTGATGAACGGCATCCGACCCCACCATCTGGTCGAGCTTCTTCGGCAGAACCAATTCGGGCTCAACGGGCAAAGGAATTTGTAATTCAGCCATCAGCCGGCTCAGCCCGTTTTGGGTGGCGAGCAAACCTCGGACACGGCGTTTCGGGTTGGCCAACGCAGCGCGAACGGTGTGGAGCCCGTAAATGGCAGGTCCAAGCGCATAGTCGCCAACCGCCGCCTTTTGAGGCTGTGATCCCTGCCCCTTCATGGCTTTCTCGCGTCGCTCCTGCACCTTGTCGCGCCGAGCGCGACGGCGCTGCGCGTGAAACGAGTCGCGCGCCGCTGCTTTGGCGGCATCCCGGTCCTGTTTGGGGTCATCCGATCCACTCATGAAGTCGGGTTATGGGTGCAATCTGGCGCGGTCAAGTTCGGCGCAAGATGGACGCGGAAGCGATGAGGAAAATCAGCAGCCGAATTGCCAGACTCACCGTTGACAGACAGAAAGCCGATTTGCATAAGACGGCTCGCCTGCAGCGTTTTGCGTGAATGGCACCATTGGCGCGCCTGATGTTTGGAGGAGTGTCCGAGTGGTTAAAGGAGACGGACTGTAAATCCGTTCGCTTAGCGTACGCTGGTTCGAATCCAGCCTCCTCCACCATCGGTGTGCTGATAGCCCGCAAGCCCAGGCTTAGCGTGGCAGCGGATGGCCAAAACCTCCGCAAGGCGTTGGCGGGTATGGTGAAATGGTATCATAAGAGCCTTCCAAGCTTAAGGTGCGGGTTCGATTCCCGCTACCCGCTCCACCGCCTTCCCCCACCGGCCCAAGATGCATATGGTCTGACCGCCGAGTAGTTGGAGCAGCGTCTTGTCGGACTTTCAGAAAATCAGATTTGAGGCCAGTGACGCTGACCTCGCGCAGGAAGCACTGACAGAGCTCACGTCCATTTACGGCCAATGCGATGCAAAGGCAGCGGATGTTGTCGTCGCTCTAGGCGGCGATGGCTTCATGCTCCAGACGATCCATCAGACGTTCGATAGCAAGCTGCCAATTTTTGGAATGAACAAGGGCACGGTTGGCTTTCTGATGAACAATTACAGCCCTGAAGATCTGCCGGGGCGGTTGAGCGCCGCCATACATACTGACATTTCACCCCTGCGTATGGTCGCGACTGACAAGGACGGCGTGGAGCACTCAGCCTTGGCGATCAACGAAGTGTCGCTGCTGCGCCAGAGCTACCAGGCGGCGCGCCTGGACATCCATGTTGATGGCCATCGGCGAATGGAAGGCCTGGTGTGTGACGGCGTACTGGTCTCCACAGCGGCAGGCTCCACAGCGTACAATTATTCGGCCCACGGCCCGATTTTGCCCATTGATGCGCAGCTACTGGCGCTAACGCCGGTCAGCCCTTTCCGGCCGCGCCGCTGGCGGGGCGCATTGCTCCCGCAGCGCGTTGCAATCACCATCGATGTGGTTGAGGCCACAAAGCGCCCGGTCAATGCCGTGGCCGACCATTTTGAGGTCAAATCGGTCCACAGGGTTGAAGTGTCCCAATGCAAGTCCAACAGCGCGCGACTGATGTTCGATCACAATCACAGCTGGAACGAACGCATTCTGGCCGAGCAGTTCTCCTATTAGTCTCAATCCGCGCCAGCAGCAGACAACCGTCTCGGTAATCAATTTCTAATCGTCGTCTTTTACGGTGCCGGCCAAAGAGGGCCCTCTGTGAAGACACTTGATCTATCCGATCTGACGTTCCTGATCGTCGATGACAGCCTTTACATGCGTAAGCTGCTGCGAACGCTCTTATTGGGCTATGGCGTGCGATCGGTGAACGAAGCCGACAGTGCCCAGGCGGCCATGCAATCCATTCACGGCAATCTGCCCGATATCATCCTGTGCGACTGGGAGATGCCTGAAAAGTCCGGCATTGCGCTTCTTGACGAGATCAGAGGCTCGAAACAGAAAGAGTTGCGCTTTCTGCCCTTCATCATGGTGTCCGGCCACTCTGAAAAAAGCCGCGTCCAGCAGGCCCGAGATCACGGCGCCAATCATTATCTGGTCAAGCCCATATCAGCTGAGACGCTCTACAACCGGATCGCAAGAACGGTTTTGACCGAGCCGGACTTCATTGAGTCTGGCGCCTATTTCGGCCCCGACCGACGCTTCCGCGATGACGAGAACTATGAAGGCGAGGAGCGCCGCGGGCGCTGATCGGAAAGAGGAGACGAGGATGTCCAACACCAATCAGCCGGTCCGCATTCACCGAAATCCGGCAAGCTTGAAGGACCGCGTGCGCGTGCTCGACCTTCCCGAAGAGCTGACGGCAGTGCGTAAGGCGCAGAAGGCGATGGAAGCCGCCTCAGCGGAATTCAGCAAATGGCAGGCTGACATGGTGCAGATCCTCGCCGAAGAGTCCAAACGGATTGAACGCGGTGAACATGCGCCCTTGTCCGATACGCCCTTGTTCCGAGCCGCCTTCAACATCCACGGCCAGGCAGCGTCCATTGGCTTTGCCAGCGTCGGACGCGTGGCCAAAATGCTGTGCAATTACCTGGAAGGACAAACCACGCTGACTGCCAACGGGCTGGCCATCGTCTACCAGTGCGTGGAGACTATTGCGGCCATGAACCGTGAGAATGTTCAGACCCTGGAACATCCAGTAGCCGGTGCGCTCGTGGAGGCCCTCGAGGTCTTTATCGAAAAGAAGCGTGATTAGCCTACCCGGACACGCCGTGCGACCGCGCAAACGGACTAGGCAGCCCGATCGACCAGGGCGTTCTTATCAGCACGCGACACCTCGAGCGCGAACTGGCGAGCCGAGTCCCGCGCAGCATCGGCCGCCAAGCGACGCAAGAGCCGCATGGACGACGTGACCGACGCTCCTTCGGGCGCACCGTCACAGCGTGACAGGATTTCCTCCATGATGCGCCGTGGCAACTGCCGGACTTCTTCAATCATGGGTGACGAATGCCACTGACATGTGACGGACAAAGCCGCGGCAAAGACGTCAAACGCTTCTTCAGGCAATGAGGACTTGCTGTACGCGGCAGCGAAAGCGGAAAAGTTCCCGCTGCGAACAATAGACCGCATCCGCCGCTGATCGATATCCACCAAACGCGCCATGGTGCGTTCGAACAGATCAATATTGCCGGAACAAAGCGAGCGCAGCATGAAGGCCGGTGTCAGGCGCTTCTCGGCCAGCAAATGATCGATCAGGCCGTCAAGCTCCATCTCCCTGGCCCAGCTTACCAGCGTCGTGGTTCCCTTCTCCAGAGCTTCGGAAGTGATGCGTTCAACAGCGTCCTCGCTCAACCAACCGCGCCCGAAGGAGCGTCGGTCACGTCGTCCATGCGGCTCTTGCGTCGCTTGGCGGCCGATGCTGCGCGGGACT
>JBCBXA010000012.1:0-51742 GCA_039816825.1 Pseudomonadota bacterium
CCACCAGCCGGACCTGCACCTGGTCGCCCATTTGGAAACCATCGCCCGAGACTTCGCCCACCAGCAAGTGCCGGGCTTCGTCATAGTGGAAATACTCATCACCCAACTCCCGGATCGGCACAAAGCCGTCAGCGCCGGTTTCATTGAGGGTCACGAACAACCCGGCCTTTGTGACGCCACCGATGCGGGCTGAGAACTCCGCGCCAATCTGTCCGGCGAGGTGTTGGGCGATCAGGCGATCTTTGGTTTCACGTTCAGCCGCCATGGCCCGCCGCTCTAGGTCGGAGATATCCGACGCAATGTCTTTGAGTTGTTCTTCCTGCTTTCCCGTCATACCGCCATCGCCCAAGCCTAAAGCTGCGATCAAGGCACGGTGGACCGTCAGGTCTGCATACCTGCGGATGGGCGAGGTGAAGTGCGCATAGCGAGCCAGGTTCAGGCCAAAATGGCCGATGTTCTGAATGTCGTAGATGGCCTGGCTCTGGCTGCGCAGCACGACCGAGTTCACCAGCTCCTCATTGTCTGTCTCCCGCACGGCTCTCAGGATGCCGTTGAAGTGCTGCGGCCTGAGCTGAGTGCCTTTGGCGATCTTCATGTCCAGGCTCTTCAGGAAGTCCTGCAGAGATTCGAGCTTGGACAATGTGGGCGCATCGTGAACCCGATAGACCAGGCTCGCGCCCTTGCGCTCGAGCGTTTCTGCCGCAGCCACATTGGCCTGGATCATGAATTCTTCGATCAGCTTGTGCGCGTCGAGGCGCGGCGGAACAATCACGCTCTTCACCGTGCCGTCCTCATTCAGCAGGATCTTGCGCTCCGGAACATGGATCTCCAGGGGGTCTCGCCCCGATCTGCCGCGCAACATGCACTCATAGGCAGCCCAAAGCGGCTTTAGAGCCGTGTCGAGCACATCGGCTGCCCGCTCGCTAACGGTCCCTTCGATGGCCTTCTGCGCTTCTTCGTAAGCCAGTTTGGCATGGCTGCGCATGAATATGCGGTGGAATGTGTGGCTGCGTTTCTTGCCACTGGCCTCAAAGACCATCCTCACGGCAAGGGCAGGGCGATCTTCCTTCTCGCGCAGCGAGCACAGATCGTTTGATATGCGCTCCGGCAACATCGGCACCACGCGATCTGGAAAGTAGACCGAATTGCCGCGTTTCAGCGCTTCACGATCCATTTCGGAGCCAGTGGTCACATAGCTGGCAACATCAGCAATGGCGACAGTGCAGATATGGCCACCAGGATTGCTGGGGTCGGTGTCAGCTACCGCATGTACAGCATCGTCATGATCTTTTGCGTCAGCCGGGTCGATGGTGATCAGAGGCAGATCGCGCCAGTCCTCCCGTTTGCCGGGCTTCGAAATCGGCACAATGCCATCGGCCTCGGACAGTACGGCATTCGCAAAGATGTGCGGTATGCCGTGGGCGTGCAGCGCAATGGTGGTAACGGCATATTCGTTGTCCAGGGCGCCGACCACACGCTCCACCGTGGCTCGCGGCATGCCCAGACTGGATTGCGCTCGGCTTACTTTCTGAATGGTCACTTCGACCAGATCGCCATCCTTCGCGCCATTGTCGCCGCCTTTGGGAATCAGCAGCTCCGACTTGCGCTTCTCCACCGGCATGACGCGCAGTGAACCGTCCGCCGCCTTGCGCACGACACCCAGTTCGACCGGCTTCTCGCGATTGAGCCGCTTCATCACCCTCGCGCGGGGGTGACCATTCTCCTCGCGGCTTTCCAGTATCCGAGCCAGCACACGGCTGCCAATACCGGCTGCCTGGCCTTTTTCCCGCGACTGCACGATCTCGAGACTCGGTGGCGTGCCCTTGGCTTCGTCCCAGCTGGCTGGCGTGGCAATCAGGTCGCCGTCGCGATCACGCTCGACAATATCCAGAACCAGGACCGAGGGCAGTTGACCTGCCGGCACCAGTCTCTTGCCCGCCTTCTCGATCAGGCCTTCATCTTCCATGTCCCGCAGCAGGGCCTTCAACGCCACTTTGGCGTTGCCCTTCACGCCGAAATGGCGGCCAACTTCGCGCTTACCGCCCCCGCCACCCGGATTGTCGGTCAGAAACGCGACAATCGCTTCCTTTGACGGCAGGCCAACGGCCTTGGCTGCCTTGCGCGCCACTTAGGCAGTGCTCTTTGCAGCGGTCTTTTTCTTGGCCGCAGGCTTCTTCGCTGCCGGTTTTTTCTTGGCGGCTGGCTTCTTGCGGGCTGGTTTCTTGGCTGGCCCTTTAGCGATTTTAGCTTCCAGCAATTCCATAGCCCGCTCAGTTGTGACGTCTTCCGGCTTCAGGTACCGGGGCAGGGTGGCATTGACCTTGCCCCAATTGACGTAAGCCCCGTATCGACCATCCTTGACCGTGATGGGCCCGCCATCGGGGTGTTCGCCCAACTCCTTGAGTGGTGGTTTGGCAGCAGCTCGACCGCGCCCGCCGCCTGCTGCCTTTTGAGCAATGGCATCCACAGCGCGGTTGATGCCCACGGTGAACACCTCATCTTCACTATCCAGGCTGGCATATTTGCCGTCGTGTAGAACATAAGGGCCGTAGCGCCCAAAGTTCGACACAATGGATTTCCCGGTTTCGGGGTGGGTGCCCACCTCGCGCGGCAGCGACAAAAGCTGCAGAGCCTTCTCGAAGTCGATCTCTTCCAGCGGCCAGCTCTTCGGAATCGAGCCGCGCTTGGCTTCCTTGCCTTCGCCGCGCTGTACGTAAGGGCCGAACCGCCCAGTGCGAAGGGTCACTTCTTCGCTGCTATTGGGGTCAATGCCGAGCACCTGTGGGCCCGCGGCCGCCTGGGCTTCCGCGTCGCTGACATCCTGGCCAAGTTGGCGGGTGAAGTTGCACTCAGGATAGTTGGAGCAGCCGACGAAAGCACCGAATTTACCGACTTTCAGGCTCAGGGTTCCGTCGCCGCATGTGGGGCAGGCGCGCGGATTGCCGCCATCTTCACGCTCGGGGAAGGCGACATAGGCCAGCTCTTCATTGAGCGTGTCCAGCACTTCTGAGACGCGCAGATCCTTGGTGTCATCAACGGCAGCTTTAAACTCGCGCCAGAAGTCGCTGAGCACATCGCGCCATTCCAGCTCACCTGCTGAAATGCGGTCAAGCTGCTCTTCCATGCCTGCGGTGAACTCATATTCCACGTAGCGGTCAAAGAAGCGCTCGAGGAAACTCGTCACCAGACGCCCTTTAGCCTGGGGTGTGATGCGCCGTTTCTCGATCTCCACATAGTCCCGGTTCTGCAGGGTCGCGATGGTCGCCGCATAGGTGGAGGGTCGACCGATGCCGAGCTCTTCCATCTTCTTAATAAGCGATGCCTCAGAAAACCGAGCGGGCGGTTCAGTAAAATGCTGGCTCGCTTCGATGCTTTCACGCGATGGCTGGTCACCCTCTTTCATAGGCGGCAAGCGCTTGGCGTCGTCATCATCGTCAGTCTTTGCGTCATAGACGGCCAAAAAGCCGTCAAATGTCACAACCGAACCATTGGCCCGGACGGTTGCCGTCTTGCCGTTGGCCTGCGCCTCGATATCGACAGCCGTGCGTTCAATCTCTGCCGCATTCATCTGGCTGGCGAGCGCCCGGCGATAGATCAGCTCATAGAGCCTGAGTTCATCGGCCTCGAGATAAGACTTCATATCCCGCGGATGGCGGTTGAAGCCCGTCGGCCGAACAGCTTCGTGCGCTTCCTGGGCGTTCTTGGCCTTCGATGTGTATTTGCGTGCTTTCTCTGGCAAATATTTGGTGCCGAACTGGCTCTGAATGCTCTCACGTGCTTCGGAAATGGCTTCCGGGGCCATGTCGACGCCGTCGGTCCGCATGTACGTGATCAGTCCAACCGTCTCGCCGCCGAGCTCAATGCCCTCATAGAGACGCTGCGCGACCTGCATGGTCCGGCTGGCACCAAAGGAGAGCTTGGAAGAGGCCTCCTGTTGCATGGTCGATGTCGTGAAGGGCGCTTGCGGGTTTCGGCGTGTCGGCTTGGCTTCGACTGAGGCAACCTGGAATGTGGCCGCCTCCAGCATTTCGCGGATTTCTGTTGCTTGCGCTTCGGTCTTGACGTCCCGCCGACCGAGCTTCTCGCCCTGAAAGCTCGTCAGCCGGGCTTCGACCGGCGCAGTGCCCGCTTTGAGTTGGGCCAGGATGGTCCAGTATTCCTGCGGCTTGAACCGTTCGATCTCCGCTTCGCGCTCGCAAACGAGGCGCAGAGCCACCGACTGAACGCGGCCAGCTGAGCGAGAGCCCGGCAGCTTGCGCCACAGGACTGGCGACAGGTTGAAGCCCACCAGATAGTCAAGCGCGCGGCGGGCCAGATAGGCCTCCACCAGTGGCGCGTCGATGTCGCGCGGGTGGGCCATGGCATCGAGGACAGACTTTTTGGTGATCGCGTTGAACACAACCCGCTTCACCGGCTTGTCCTTCACCGCTTTCTTCTCATTCAGCAGATCAAGAACGTGCCAGGAAATGGCTTCGCCTTCGCGGTCGGGGTCGGTTGCGAGGATAATTTCGTCGGACGCTTTAGCCGCTTTTACCAGTTCGGTAACGCGCGGTTTTGACTTCGAGTCCACCGCCCACGACATGGCAAAGTCTTCGTCCGGTAGAACCGACCCGTCCTTTGACGGTAGATCGCGGACATGGCCATACGAGGCCAAAACCTTGAAATCTTTGCCCAAATATTTGTTGATTGTCTTCGCCTTGGCAGGCGACTCAACGATGACAAGCTGCATCGGATACTTTCATTGTTTCAGTGATCTGCCGATCATGTGGCGTTGGAAGTGGCCAATTGAAGCCCTGTCGTCAACCGGAACTGGCTCCACGCGACAAAAGATCAGACACAAAACGCAGTCTGTTCAGTGCCCGCCATACCGCATTCACTGGAAAACACCTTGTCAGATGCCGCGGTCCTTAGTGAGGTAAATGCACCTATAGGTTGCATATTGGAGAGAGCTTACGCTATGCGTGTTGAGTGCTAGCCGACGCGATGCACCTTCATCGGGAGTGCACAGACCATTCATGAGCCAGTTCGATACAGTGCGAGCGATGTCCACTCGGAGCGATACGCCGTCAGCGTCAGCCGAATACATCGCAGACATTCTTGATCAGCTTCAAAAGTTGGCGGCCGACCAGCGTCACCAGGCGCTTTCCTATCTCATTTCTCTTGCCAAGCACGAAGCTCAGGAGATTGTGATGCGCGGCGGCGAAAGTGCTGGAATGGACAGTCCGAGCTCCCTGTCGGAAATAGATGAGAGAGAATACACCATCGACTGGTGGCGTGAGCAGCTCGACATGCTCAACGATCAAGACGTGTGACGTATCCGCCTTCGTCTTCCACCAGACCCTGCATCACCAGTTCCATGACCAACAGGCGCAGTTGCGACTGAGGCACACCGGACATCCGGATCAAATCATTCATATGGGTGGGGCTGGCCGACAGAAACCCCAGCACGTCGCTGGGCTCAATAGCCTCTCCCTTCAGGGTGCCGGTTACGGCGATCTGGGATTTAGAGTCGGTGTGATCGCTTTCGCCGGCTTCCTCGGCGAAGCCACTGGCAGGTGCTCCGTCCTCCAGCGACACCGCAAGATCAGCGCCCATATTGTCGTCGTGGAGCAATTCGGAAACGAGGCGCTCGCGGTCATCGCCTTCCAACAGTTCGGTTTGTTGCGAGCCGCCCTTCTGTGCAGAGGATGCGTTTTTCCGCATCGAGACAGCGGCTCGAAAACTGTCTTCCGACTCGATCAGCGGAAGCACGGCTTCGACGATATCCGGGGGCTCGGTAAGGATTGAGGCTCCGTCCGCAATGAGCTGGTTCGTGCCCCGAGCCCTTGGATCAAGCGGTGAGCCGGGTACAGCGAAGACAAGCCGTCCCAGCTCGTTGGCCAGACGGGCGGTGATCAGAGAGCCAGACTTCGGGCTTGCCTCCACAACACACGCTGCCAGCCCCAGTCCTGCGACAATCCTGTTGCGCCGGGGAAAATCCTGCGCGCGGGGCTTTGTACCCAGAGGCAGCTCGGAAATCATGCAACAGCCATTGTCGATCATCGCATTGGCCAGATCGAGGTTCTCCGCAGGGTAGATTATGTCCAGTCCACCTGCAAAGACCCCAACAGTGCCGCCGGGAATGAGAGCGCTTTTGTGGGCTGCCGTATCAATTCCACGGGCGAAGCCTGAGACGACCGTCAGCCCGGCTTGAGAAATCTCGGCGGCCAGCATGCCTGCAAGGCGAACACCGTTGGCGGAGGCGTTTCGCGAACCGACGATGGCGACAGCGGGGCGGCGCAGCGCGTCCACATTGCCCGCAACGGCAATCAATGGCGGGGCCGTCGGCACATGGGAAAGCGCCTGCGGATAATCAGCCTCACAACGGGCTATCAGGCGCCAGCCGCGTTTCGCCAAGCCATCCATCTCGCGTTCGGCGTCGATGCGTCTGTGGACGCGGTACTTCTTACCCGGCGTCTTCGCTGCGATTTCGGGCAGGCGATCAACAGCCGCCTCAGCCGACCCGCAAAAGTTCAGGAGATCGCGAAAAGTGATGGGTCCGACACCATCGCTTCGGATCAGCTGCAGCCACGCCAGCTTCTGCTCGTAGGTGAGATCCGGCAGCGCATGGGCAGTGGAACCGATCATGACTTGTAACCGATCATGACTGGGAGCCTATCCGGCTTTCAGTACCGGAGAGGATGCGGCCGATGTTGGATCGGTGCGCAATCCACGCAAGCACGGTTAGGAGAGCGAACAGCTCCGCCTCCTGAATGTGCCCTGTCATCCAGAGCATGATTGGCACAGCCAGGGTGGCGAGCAGTGCCGCTAGCGAAGACATGCGGGAAACAAAAGCAACCGCCAACCAGACAATTGCAAAGGTCAGACCCGCCTCCCAGGCAAAGGCGAAACACAAACCGACATAAGTTGCGATACCTTTGCCGCCCTTGAATCCAAGCCATACTGGAAAGAGGTGACCCAAAAATGCACCAAGGCCAGCGCAGACCGCCGCGTCCGGCCCGCCATAAGTCTGTGCAATGATAACTGGAATCATGCCCTTCAGCGCATCAAACAGGAGCGTTGCCGCCGCCAGTTTCTTGCTGCCGGTGCGCAAAACATTGGTTGCGCCGATATTGCCCGAGCCGACGGATCGGATATCGCCTTTGCCTGCCAGTCGTGTGAGCAAGAGGCCGCTCGGAACCGAGCCAAACAGATAACCTAAAAGCAGAAAGCCGATGAGCCATGGAGCTGCCGCGGCCCAGCTGATCGGATCTGGCATCCTGTCTCCTCAGGTCCTTTGTCTCATCCCGAGACAGGAATTTCATCCTATTGCAACGCAAAGGGCTGAATCAAGCTGAAGCCTTTGTTTGCCCGACTTTCCGGCCGTTCACGAAGGCTTGCACCGTTCTGCCTTCAAACCGCGAGCCCTCAAAGGCTGTGTTCTTCGAAAGCGAGTGCAGTTCGTCAGGGTCCACGACAAATGGGGCATCGAGATCCACCAGAACGCAATCAGCAGGCATGCCTGGTTCAAGCGTGCCCGCGTTTAAACCAAACAGTTTGGCTGGGTTTGTCGTCAGCGCGGCCACAATGCGATCTATCGGGGCTGACATATTGTGGTGCAGGCGCAAAGCGGCGGGCAGGAGGGTCTCTGTGCCGATTGCGCCGTGCCCGGCCTGCGCAAACGGGTGGCGTTTTGAGTCGACATCCTGCGGGTCATGGGCCGAATGCACGACGTCGATGGTACCATCGGCCAGGGCCTCAACCATGGCCAGGCGGTCGTCCTCGCTGCGCAGGGGGGGCAGCAATCGTGTAAACGTTCGATAGTCGCCAATGTCGGTTTCGTTGAGGGTCAGATTGTTGATCGACACTCCGGCCGTTACCGGCAGGCCCTGTTCCTTGGCTCTACGAATGACCTCGACGGAACCCACCGTGGAGATCTGCGCCGCATGGTAGCGGGCGCCGGTCATGGCCACCAGACGCATGTCTCTCTCCAGCGGAATAATCTCCGCTTCAACGGGGCTGCCGCTTACGCCCAATCGCGTGGCGTTGAGGCCCGAATTCATAGCTCCAGATCCCAGTGCCTGATCCTGAGTGTCGCAAATGACCGGCGCCCGAAAATCCCTCGCATAGGTAAAGCTGCGTTTGAGGATCACCGGATCGGCGATGGAGTAGGGGCCGTGATACAGACCCACGCAACCCGCCTCCATCAAGAGACCGATCTCGGACATCTCTTGGCCAGCCAGTGATTTCGTAAGCGCTGCCGCCGTGTAGACACGGGCATCCGTCGACGTACTCGCCCGCGACGACACATATTCGACCATGGCCGGACTATCGATCACTGGGTCCGTGTCCGGAAGCATGATGATGGAGGTAACGCCGCCAGCCAGCGCTGCTTCGCCGAGGCTTGAGAACGTCTCACGATGGGCTTCACCGGGCTCTCCGCTGCGCACATGGCTGTCGATAATGCCAGGAAGGACAGCAGCTCCTCGAGCATCGATACGCTCGCAACCTTCAGGAGCAGCATCGGGCAGGGAACCGAGTGCGCACGATGCGATCTGCCCTGCGGCCATGAGAACATGCCCCATGCCGTTCAGGTTGCGGGCAGGGTCGATAACAAGCGCGTTGCTGATCAATATCGGGCGCAGATCACCCACCGGCAGATGTGCCGGAGCTGCGGTCTTCATCATGCCAGCCCTCCAACGGCCTTCTGAATGGTCGCACTGGCCCCGCGGTCCTGAACTTCGATCAGCGTCTGCATGACGGCAATCCGGACGGCCACGCCCATTTCCACCTGCTCACTGATGACGCTTTGCGGCCCGTCTGCCACGTCCGACGCGATCTCGACGCCACGGTTCATGGGGCCGGGATGCATCACAAGCGCATCTGGCTTGGCGGCGCGCAGGCGCTCCCTGGTCAGGCCAAAAAAGTGAAAATACTCCCGCTCCGAGGGCACAAAGCTGCCTTCCATGCGCTCCCGCTGCACGCGCAACATCATCACAACATCCGCATCCTCAAGACCCGCTGCCATGTCTGAGAACACATCGACGCCCATCTCTGAGACGCCGCTGGGCATAAGAGTGGAGGGGCCAACCAGACGGATTTTCGCGCCCAGCTGCCCGAGTGTGATGATATTGGACCGGGCTACGCGGCTGTGCAGAACGTCGCCACATATGGCCACCGTCAGCTCGTTAATGTCTCCCTTATGCCGCCGGATGGTCAGCGCATCGAGGAGGGCTTGGGTGGGATGCTCGTGCTGCCCGTCACCAGCATTGATCACGGCACAATTCACCTTGCGGGCGATCAGGCCAATGGCTCCGGCATGATTGTGGCGCACGCAGAGCAGATCGGGCTGCATGGCATGCAGCGTGCCAATCGTGTCGAGAAGGGATTCGCCCTTACTGACAGAGGAATGGGCGACTGCCATATTCACGACATCGGCGCCCAGGCGTTTTCCTGCGATTTCGAAGGATCCCTGTGTTCGCGTGGAGGCCTCGAAAAACAGGTTGATCTGGGTTCGACCCTTCAGAACCGGTTCTCGCTTCCGCTGTTCCCTCGAAAGTCGAACGGCTGCCTCACCGCGGTCGAGCAGGAAGAGGATATCCTCGCGGGACAATCCTTCAATGGACAACAAATGAGGGTGGTTGAAGCGATGACCCGCCGGGGTGCGGTGGGTGATGACCGGTTGGGCGGTGGGTTTGCTCATAAAGGGCCGTCTTATGAGCGGATCATGGATCGAGCAAGGGGAGAGAAGGGCTCTTCGATCAGTGTCCACCGGCAGTTAACCCTAACAGAGGGTAAACAAATGAGTGCCTACCCAACCCATCATGCCGCCAATAGATTGGAGTGGAAGGAGAACGCTATGCGCTGGTTGTTGATTGCTTGGTTTGCACCTTTGGCCATCTTTTGGGGCTGGCTCGGACTCGCCTATGTGGATGCGTGGCCATCTTCCATCTTCTTCAGCCGTGTTCTCTACGACAATGTGTTCGTCGTTTACGAGCAGATGACAGGTCTCGGTGAAGCGCAACTGATCAGCTATCTGGCCAAGATATGCGTGATCGACAGTCTGATTGTCCTGGGCATCTACGCTTTCCGTCGCCGCAAGCAGATCCGCAGCTGGTGGGTCGCGCGCAGACCGTCGCAGGCGACTGCCTAGGAGTGACCCGTACGCAGGTGCCGCAATCGATCCAGCGCGCCTTGTAGAATGTGCGCTGCAGCGGCCGCATCAATCCGTTCGGCTCGCTTTGCACGGCTCATATCAGCCTCCAGCATGCTTCTCTCGGCGGCGATCGTGGAAAGCCGTTCATCCCAGGCAATAAACGGGAGTTCGGTTCTCGCGGCCATATTCCGAATGAAGGCGGCCGTGGCCTGGGCCCGTGGCCCGACTGACCCGTCCATATTGACTGGCCAGCCTATGACAAAGCCAATGGCATCATTTTCAGCTGCAAGGGTCAGAAGAGCCTCTGCGTCCTGGCCAAACTTTCGTCGTGTCAGCGTCTCCCGCGCAGAAGCCACCGATTGCAGACCATCGCTCACCGCGATGCCAATGGTTTTGGTGCCCAGGTCGAGTCCGATCAGTCGGCCGGTGCCGGTTGATGCGCTGGCCGCAAAATCCTCGATCTCCACTTTACCGGGCATGGTTTTGGCCAGCGTGAAAAGTGGAGTAATGAGCAGAACGTAAGAAGGCGGTCGCGGCGGCGGTCCGGCATGTCGGCAGGGGAAACATCATGAAAATCATTTGGCTGGGCCACTCAGCGTTTCGGATCGAGAATCAAGACGCCGTAATTCTTGTCGACCCCTTCCTGCGCGACAACCCGTCCTTTCCATCGGAGCATTTCGATACGGCCACGGCCGGAGCGACGCATATCGCCGTCACCCACGGGCACTCTGACCATGTGGGCGACACGGTGGAAATCGCGAAAGCCACCGGCGCCACCGTCATCTGCAATTTCGATCTGGGTCAGATTTTTTTGCATCAGGGTGTGGAGAGCGTCGATCTTGCCGGGACTGGTGGAACGCTGACCTTTGACGGTTTCACGGTCACCTTTGTTGATGCCCGCCATTCCGCCGCCTTGATGGTTGATGGTGTGAGCCATGCATCTGGCAGTGCGAACGGTCTCGTTTTCCATTTTGCTGCGGGCCACTCGGTCTATCATATGGGCGACACCGACATTTTCGGCGACATGGCGCTGATCAATGAGCTCCACAAACCCAAAATCGGGCTCGTACCCATCGGCGACCGGTTCACCATGGGCCCGGCGGTCGCGGCCATGGCCTGTCGCCGCTATTTCGATTTCGATACCATCATTCCATGCCACCACAGCAGCTTTGACGTGCTCTCAGGCAAGCCCGGTGACTTCAAGACTGCGATGGAAGACCAGGAAGACCGTGTACACGTCTGTGAGGTCGGGGAAGTGCTGAACGTCTAACTCGACCGTGCACCTTGCCCGCTTTTGATCCCGCGCTTATAGCGAGCGCAGAGGCGCCTGACGCGCTGCTTATCTTCCTCGTTTCCTACGGAGTGTCCTTTGTCAGTCGACAGTGCCACAACCAAGCGCGTCGCGCATCTGGCCCGTATCGCCCTGAATGATGCCGATGCAGAGCGCATGACCAGCGAACTCAACGCCATTCTCGGGTTTGTAGAACAGCTTGAGGAAGTGGACGTGGAGGGTGTCGAACCCATGACCTCGGTGGTCGCGACGGCCATGAAGAAGCGGGAAGACGGCGTGACGGACGGCGGAAAGTCCGCCGATATTGTCGCCAACGCTCCGGCCAGTGAAGATCACTTCTTCATGGTCCCCAAAGTCATCGAATAGAGATCAGCGCCGTGACCGAAATGACCGAATTGACCGCTCTGACCATTGCTGGCGCGCGTGAGAAGCTGGCCGCGAAAGAAATCACCGCGACTGAGCTTACCGAAGCCTATCTGGCGGCCATTGAGGCCGCCAACCCAGCCATCAACGCCTACATTGAAGTCACCGCAGACAATGCCCGCCATTGGGCTGGCATTTCAGACCAGAAGTTCGCCAAAGGCGAGGCAGGTGCGCTCGAGGGCATTCCGCTCGGCATCAAAGATCTGTTCGCCACGGAAGGTGTGCATACGCAAGCCGCCTCGCACATCCTCGATGGTTTCAAGCCTCGGTATGAATCCACGGTCACGCAAAACCTTTGGGACGATGGTGCCGTGATGCTGGGCAAACTCAATATGGACGAGTTTGCCATGGGTTCATCCAATGAAACCAGCTACTACGGTGATGTTATTAATCCTTGGCGTGAAGATGGTTCCGAGGCCAAGCTGGTGCCCGGCGGTTCTTCTGGTGGCTCGGCCGCTGCCGTTGCCGCTCAGCTTTGCGCGGGCGCGACGGCGACCGATACGGGTGGTTCCATCCGACAGCCTGCAGCGCTCACGGGGACCGTTGGCATCAAGCCAACCTATGGGCGCTGTTCGCGCTGGGGCACGGTGGCCTTTGCCTCATCGCTGGATCAGGCTGGCCCCATCACCCGCGATGTGCGCGATGCGGCGATCCTGCTTAAGAGCATGGCGTCTGTCGATTCCAAGGACACCACCAGTGTTGATCGCCCTGTGCCGGATTATGAAGCGGCCATCGGCCAGTCCGTCAAAGGCCTCAAAATCGGTATTCCTAAGGAATATCGCATTGATGGCATGTCGCCTGAGATCGAGAAGCTTTGGCAGCAGGGCATCGACTGGTACCGGGACGCCGGTGCGGAGATCGTTGATATATCGCTGCCCCACACGAAATACGCACTCCCGGCGTACTACATTGTGGCGCCTGCCGAAGCGTCTTCGAATCTCGCGCGCTATGACGGCGTTCGTTACGGTCTCCGCGCTCAGGGCGACGACATCATCGACATGTATGAGAAAACGCGCGCTGCTGGCTTTGGCGACGAGGTCAAGCGGCGCATTCTCATCGGCACCTATGTGTTGAGCGCCGGCTACTATGACGCCTACTATTTGCGCGCTCAGAAGGTTCGCACGCTCATCAAGCAGGACTTTGAGACCGTGTTTGCTGACGGGGTCGACGCTATTTTGACCCCCGCCACACCAGGGGCTGCGTTCGCCATTGGTGACGAGGCTATGAAGTCTGATCCAGTTCAGATGTATATGCAGGACGTCTTCACCGTGACGGTGAACATGGCCGGTCTGCCGGGAATTTCTGTACCTGCAGGGCTGTCTGAGAGCGGCTTGCCACTGGGCCTTCAGTTGATTGGCCGCGCTTTTGACGAGGAAACGCTTTTCCGCAGTGCCGAGATCATTGAGGACGCGGCTGGAAGCTTCTTTCCGAAGGCATGGTGGTGAAAATCACCAACAGACTGCTCTGGATTACGCTAGGGAAAGTGATTAGCCTGCTCTGAAGTTCATTTTGAATGTCAGAGGTGGCCATGCTTTCATTCCGTTCAATCAGATACACCCTCTTTGGCGGCTGCATGTGTGCGGCCCTTGTGCCCTCGGCAGCTTTTGCTGAGCAGGCCATTATCGTTCTGGACGGGTCCGGTTCGATGTGGGGCCAGATCGACGGCAAGAACAAGATCGTCATTGCCAAAGAAACGGTGGGGACGGTTCTGCAGTCATTTCCGGCCGAGCGCGAGCTTGGATTAATCGCCTATGGCCACCGGGAGAAAGGCAATTGCGCGGATATTGAAGAGCTGGTGCCCGTAGGGTCTGCCACGGCTGGCGCGATTGCAGACGCCGTCAACGGCATCAACCCTAAGGGCAAGACGCCTCTTTCTGCATCGGTGAAGCTTGCTGCTGAAAAGCTGCGCTATACGGAGGAGAAGGCAACCGTTGTTCTTATCACCGATGGCCTTGAGACCTGCGAAGCCGACCCGTGCGCGCTCGCTAACGAGTTGGAGCAGGCAGGAATTGATTTCACCGCCCATGTGGTCGGCTTTGGCCTGACCGAGGAAGAGGGCAGGCAAGTGGCCTGCATCGCCGAGAACACGGGTGGTATCTACAAACAGGCGACAGATGCCGGCGCTTTGGCTGAAGCGCTGCAGGAGACCGTCGTCGCTCAGGCAACAGAACCGGAGCCTGAACCGGAACCCAAGCCTGCTGAGCTTGAGGTGAACCTCCTGCTCAATGCCGAATTGGCCGAAGGCCAGGACGAGGATATTGAGAGTGCGCGGTTTGAAATCATTCCGCTGATCAATGGCGAACCGGTTGGCGGATCTACGGTTCGCTTTGGCGACAAGCTTAAGGAAAAGCTCGAGCCGGGTAGCTATGACATCACGCTCTCGGCTGGCCGCGCCGAGACCATCACGCGGGTTGAGGTGACGGCGGACCAGCTGGTCGAGCGGGATATGATTCTCAATGCCGGCATCGTTGAAGTCCGCGTTCTGGATTCCGAAGGCGGCGCGAAAGTGGACGATGCCCGCTGGACCGTCGACCCTGCCAATGCGGCCGCTTTGACTGGGTATAATGGTGGCCAACCGGTCATCATTCCGGCCGGTCCATTCTCGGTGGAAGTCAACAATGGGCGTGCAGCCGCTTCCACCAGCGGACAGGTGGCTGCTGGTGCAACGGAGCTGGTGGAAATCGTAGCAGCTGCTGGGATAGCTAAACCCCGCGTCGTTTATGCTCCAGGTGGACCGGTTGTGTCCGACGGGCTGCGCATTGATATTATGAAGGCCAAGATGGACCTGCAGGGCAATCGCGAGGCCGTGCAAACGTCTTACACCAATGAGGACCAGTTTCTCGTACCACCTGGTGACTATGTCATCGTGGCATATGCCGGCTCGGCGACGGCGGAAGTGCCGGTAACCGTGTCGGCCAACGAGATGTCACCGGTCGACGTGGTTCTCAACGCAGGCGTCGCGTTTCTGAATGTGCCTGGTCTGCGCTCCCTCGAAATTCAGGATGCTGCGCCCAACATTGAAGGCAATCGGCAGAGGTACACCACCTCCTACAATGAAGAGACCACCTACGTGCTGCCCGCCGGCGAATATCGAGCCTACGTCTACTATCCAGAAGATGGCGGCGAAAAAGAACAGGCATTCACTGTGGTGGCCGGGCAGCGGGTTGAAGTCTCAGTGACGCAGTAGCGGAGACTAGGTGCGACCGCCTAAGAGGCGGTCCACCGACAACGCGCCTGCACCTTTAATGACAAGCACCAGCAGCAGGAAGATCCAGAGAGCTCGCTGATCCATGATGAGAGAACCCGAGAAGCGGTCGAACAGCGCGCCGGTGGTTTCCGCGTCCACTTTATGGACGGCCACATCCACATAGCTCTGAACGATCACAAATATGATCATGCCAAGCGAAGCTGCTCGGGTGAACAGGCCAATGATGATCAGGGCCGGCAGAATGAACTCTGCCCATGTGCCTGCATAAACGACGGCGTCCACGTAGAAGGGGACGTTGTCGACGTTGAAATCGTAGGCAAGCATTCCTTGCTCACCCAGGATTGAGAAATAGGCTCCGGATTTCAGGCTGAGAAAGCCAAAGACCCCATCCTGGATCTTCACCTGCGCTGAGTTCCAGTAGTAGAGCGCCAGAACAGCCGCGAATACAAAGCGAGCGGCGCTTGGCAGCAGCCAGTCGCCGGCTGCACGCTGGGTGGTGTCGAACACGCCGTCGTGCAGGCGCTGAATGGGGGTGTAGAAAGCCATTTTAGTCTCTTTGGGTATGAATGTCGGGTGCGCCAAGCGTCTGAAAAGCCTCGCTTTGCAACAGTGTCGCGATAGCTGAAGATGGGTCGAAAGCCGGGTCAGCTTCCATGGCAGCGCCGAGCGCTTCTGCGAGGGTTTGCCCTGCGAGCAGGCTGCCGAAGAATTGTTCGAGAGCTCTATCCAGCCCCAAAACCTGCACGGCGTAGCCCTGGCGCGTCACAAGCGCGGGCTGTGGAGCGGTGAAATCGCTTTGCCCTGTCGGCCACGCGAAACGGGCGTTGAACAGATCGACAACGGAATGTTCGCTCGGAATGAGCAGGGTTGATGGAGCGGCTTTGAAGGCCTGCTCCATCAGCTGTTCCGGCGGAAGGCTGCCAATATCTTCTGGGGCGAGAGGCGTGCTGTCGGCTGCGTGGTAGGATTTCAGCCATGCCAGTTCGAGGCGGGCTACATCGGGCAGGAAAGGCAGTTCGCTCAACGCTGGCAGCTTAGCCAGGAAGTCGGGGAAGGCGCCGCCATAGCGTTGCATCATGGGAGATGTTGGCGGGTTGCGCGCAACAAATGCCCGGGCAAGCCGAGAAAACGTCTCATCGCCCAGCAAAGCCAGAACGGATGGAAAAGCAGACTTCAGCGCCTCCATCAGACTCACGATGACGTTGTTGCGGTACACCGAGAAGCGTTTGGGCGCGTCTGCCCCATGCTTTCCAACGCCGCCTGGAGACGGGAGGTCGGGATCGATGATCGCCTCGGCAAACGCTGCTGTGCGGTCGTCCCAACCTACCAGCATCTGGAAGCCAGATTTCTTCACTTCAGCCAGCATGACGAAGCTCGGGTGCCGGCGCGCGGGACAGGTGCTGCTGCACCCGTTCAACTTCGTCGTTCAGAACCGCCCAAGCCGGCACATCATTGTCCCATTCGATCAGGGACGGAACAGCGCCAGCATGCGATAGCGTTCGGTCATACAGCGTCCAGACATCGGCGTGGACAGGCCGGTCGTGGGCATCAATCAGCAGGCGGTCGCCATCGTCATCGGCATCTTCCGCATGCCCTGCAAGGTGAATTTCTTGCACCAAGTGTAGCGGATAGGCGTCGATATAGTCTTCCGCAGACGTCTTATGGTTGGTGGCCGAAACGTAGACATTGTTGACGTCAAAAAGCAGTCCGCAGCCGGAGCGCGCTGCGATTTCAGCCATGAAAGTGCCTTCCTCCCAAGTGGATTCGGAGAAGGTCACATAGGTTGAGGGGTTCTCGATCAGGACCTGGCGACCCAGAAAATCCTGCATCTGGCTGACGTGCTCAACCACCCGGGCGAGCGTTTCATCTGTGTAGGGTAAAGGCAGCAGGTCGTTGTAGAAAACGTCTGTGTGCGTAGACCAGGCAAGGTGCTCGGAGACCATGGCTGGTTCGTAAATCTCGACAAGGCGCTTGAAGCGGGCCAAATGGTCCTCGCTGAGAGCGCCCGCCGAGCCGATGCTCATGCCAACGCCGTGCAGCGAAATGGGGTATTTGTCTCGGATGGCGCGTAGCTGCGCGTGGGGCATGCCGCCCGCGCCCATATAGTTTTCGGCGTGAACTTCGAAGAAGCCGACATTCGCCGATGTTTCGAGAATGTCGCCCACATGTTCAGCCTTGAGGCCGGCACCAGCGCCGGAGAGGGGGCGCTGGTGGAGCGAGGCGCCGGAAGGCACGGTGATGTCCAAAACAGTCTGGGTCATGTCCATACCTCCCGGAGCTTCACAATGCCTTAGGCAGGCAGGTCGCGTGTCAGGGGCGTGTCGGAGCCAACGCGGTCGCCATCGAGCATGATCTTGTCGCAGGACTCAGCTTCGACATAGGTCCAGGCGTTGCCCTGATAGTCGACGGTGGATGTGCCGGCGCAAGTGGTGCCTGGGCCAGCGGCGCAGTCGTTTTCGCCAGCCAGCGAAACGCCGTAGCATTTAATGGAAGCAGCGTGTGCGCCGGTGACAGCGGTCATGGAGATGCCGGCTGCGACAGCGGAGGCGACGAGAGCGGCGGATGCAATTTTTGTTTTCGACATTTTGGTTTCCTTTTTCATGTCTGAGCTGGAGGCCCGTTTTTGAGCTGGAGGCCCGTTGGTCACCGCCGTTGCGCTGGCGGCTGCGCTGACGTTGGACCGAGTGCCCGATGAACTGGAAATCAAGTGTGCGTCACTCTGCCTCACATCCAATTCCGCATTCCGTGATCGCGTCTCGCAGGAGCGTGATTTTGCGCTGGTCGTGCGAAGACGATTTGCAATTGAGCGGCAGGCCAATAAACAGGGCGCAACGCACTGCCACAGCGCAGACCAGCCGCACCTAGCAGAGGTTAGTTCATGTCACTCGTTGATACCCGTACGCCTGATCCGAAACGCTTCATCCCGGGCGCAACCGGCGACTGGGAGATCGTCATAGGAATGGAAGTGCACGCCCAGGTGACGTCGGAATCAAAGCTGTTCTCTGGCGCTTCGACAGAGTTTGGCCGCGAAGCCAATGACAATGTCTCATTGGTGGACGCGGCCATGCCCGGTATGCTGCCTGTCATCAACGAAGAATGCGTCCGTCAAGCCGTGCGTACAGGCCTTGGCCTGAAAGCGAAGATCCACAACCGGTCGGTCTTTGACCGCAAGAACTATTTCTACCCCGATCTGCCCCAGGGCTATCAGATCAGCCAATTCAAAGACCCCATCGTGGGCGAGGGCGTGGTCCGCGTGATGGTGGGCCCCGACAAGAAGGGTCAGTTCGAGGAAGTGGAGATTGGCGTCGAGCGTCTGCACCTCGAACAGGATGCCGGCAAGAGCATGCACGACCAGCATCCGACCATGAGCTTTGTGGACCTCAACCGGTCCGGTGTGGCGCTGATGGAGATCGTCTCCAAGCCCGACATCCGCTCCTCCGACGAAGCGAAGGCCTACCTCACCAAGCTGCGTACCATTCTGCGCTATTTAGGCACCTGCGATGGCAATATGGATCAGGGTTCTATGCGCGCCGACGTGAACGTTTCCGTTCGTAAGCCGGGCGGCGAGTTCGGCACGCGCTGCGAGATTAAAAACGTCAACTCGATTCGTTTCGTGGGCCAAGCTATAGAAGCCGAGGCCCGCCGCCAGATTGCGATCATCGAAGATGGCGGTACGATCGATCAGGAAACCCGCCTGTTTGACCCGGTCAAAGGTGAAACGCGGTCCATGCGCTCCAAGGAAGAGGCGCATGACTATCGCTATTTCCCCGATCCCGATCTCCTGCCGCTGGAGTTTGACGATGCCTTTGTTGAGGCTTTGGCTGCAGACCTTCCCGAATTGCCGGACGCGAAGCGCGACCGTTTGGTGGCTGCCGGTCTCAGCGAGTACGACGCCTCCATCCTCGTGTCCGAGAAAGCCATCGCTGACTACTATGAAGGCGTTGCCGATGGCCGTAAGGCCAAGGCGGCTGCCAACTGGGTGATCAACGACTTGCTGGGCGCGCTCAACAAAGACGGCAAGAGCATCGAAGAAAGCCCGGTATCGCCTGAACATTTGGGTGGCATCGTCGATCTGATCGAAAAGGGTGACATCTCCGGCAAGATCGCCAAGGACCTGTTTGAGATCGTCTACACTGAAGGCGGCGACCCGGCGACGATCGTCGAAGAGCGCGGCATGAAACAGGTGACGGACACCGGCGCCATCGAGGCCGCCGTGGATGAGGTCATTGCTGCTAACCCGGATAAGGTTGAACAGGTCAAAGAGAAGCCCTCCATGCTGGGCTGGTTTGTCGGTCAGGTGATGAGAGCATCCGATGGCAAGGCGAACCCCAAGGCCGTGAATGAGCTGCTGAAGGCCAAGCTGGGGCTGGAATAGTGTTCTTTATTCGCAGCGCCACCGAAGCCGATCTGCCCCGTGTTCAGGCACTCCTCAAAGATAGTTGGATGCGCACCTATGCCCAACATGAGGGCGAGGAGAAAATCCGTGAAGTCAGCGATGAGTGGCACTCGATGAGCCGTCTCAAGGCCCAGTTGAACCAGCCAAGGTCCGAGTTCATCCTGGCGGATGATGGCGAAACCATTGGCGGTATGGGGTACGCCCTCCAGACTGATCAGAGCATTGCCGAACTCAAGCAACTACACGTCTCGCCAGAGACCCAGGGGCAGGGCGTCGGATCGGACATCTTGTCTGAGTTGGAGACCTCGTTCCCCGGCGTGACCACACTGCGGCTAGACGTGCACCCGCAAAACGCGAGCGCCATCGCCTGGTACGCAAAGCGCGGCTACCGAAAGTATGGCGAAGCGGATCAGTGCGGCGGCGAGTTCGATCTGCCGGCAGTGCTGATGGAGAAGCGCCTCGAAGATTGGTCCATATGAACGAGCATGCGGACCTCCTGTCGGGAGATCCGGTGGATGGCGATGTGCCGTCCATTCTCCGCAACGCGCCCTCAAGCGTGGAGTTCAAGAAACTCCGCAAGCGGCTGCTGAGGCATACGCGCGAGGCGATTGAGCGGTACGGCATGTTGGAAGGCCGCGGCCAAGCCAAGCCGCGTTGGCTCGTCTGCCTGTCCGGCGGCAAGGACAGCTGTGCCCTGCTGGCCAATTTGCTTGAGCTGCAATGGCGCGGCCTGCTGCCGGTAGACATTCTCGCCTGCAACCTCGATCAGGCGCAGCCCGGTTTCCCGGCTCACATTCTGCCTGAATGGCTCGATGGTTTGGGCATTGAGCATCGGATTGAGCGTGTCGATACCTATTCGGTCGTCGTCGACAAAGTGCCGGAGGGCAATACCTATTGCGCTCTGTGCTCGCGCCTGCGCCGGGGCAATCTCTATCGCGTCGCGCGGGAGGAGGGGTGTTCAGCAGTGGTTCTCGGCCACCACCGGGACGACATCCTCGAGACCTTCTTCATGAACCTCTTCCACGGCGGTCGCATCGCGTCCATGCCGCCCAAACTGGTGAATGATGAGGGTGATCTCTTCGTTCTGCGTCCGCTGGCGCTGTGCGCGGAAGAGGACATTGCGAAGTATGCCGACGCGATGAAATTCCCCATCATCCCCTGCGACCTGTGCGGCAGCCAGGACGGGCTTCAGCGCAATGTTACCAAACAGATGCTGGCAGAACTGGAATCAAAATATCCAGGCCGCAAAGACACCATGATCCGCGCGCTGACCAACGTCCGCCCCAGCCATATGCTGGATCCCAAGCTGTTCGATTTTGCTGGGTTGGGATTGGGCAGGGAGTAGCCTCAGAGAGGGGGGTGAAGTTTGCAAGCCAATGTCGGCTTTGAGCCCAATGGGACAAATGCTGCGCTGCGCACGAACGTCTGCAATCGCGATGGCGTCATCTGATCCGATAGCCGACAGGACACGCCATGAGGTTTATGAATCCGCCCCCTTTGTGACAGAAAAAGAGCTGTCCAAAGACGTCTGCCTTTTCGCCATCTTTGCCAGCTTGCCGATGTCGAATGTCCCGGAATAAGGTTGGCGTGATGAAGTCGCTCAAATTCCGAAAGGCTACCGTTGCCGATGCGGTTCTGCTCAGCGGGCTGATCCAGCGCACAATCCGCGTTTCAAATGCCAAGGACTATGATCAAAAATCAATTGATATGCTGTGCGCAATTTTTGAACCGGAGCCGCTCACCGAAAGAATCGAAAATGAGGCTATTCTTATGTGTTTCGCGGGTGCCAGCCTCGTTGGAACGGTGGGGCTGAAAGGTGACTATCTGCGATCATTGTTCGTGGACCCTGCGTTTCAGGGTCAAGGATTAGGCAAGGTGCTGACCGCAAGAATTGAAAAAGAAGCGCGACAGAGAGCAATCCCGGAAGTGATGCTTCATTCCTCACTAACAGCGCGGGAGTTTTACGCGGCTCTTGGCTATGAATTTGTGGAATTGCAATCATACCCGGAAGGACCATTCGTCTTGATGAGAAAAACACTTAATGTGCGCCCGTGAATTGCCTTGTGCCACGAAAGATCGGCAGTGACGTTTGCCGATATGTTGCAACCGTACGTTGACTCCTCAAATCGGAGCAGACCTTCGTTTCCGCAAGGCCGAGGGTTGCTTCGTCCGCAAAGTGGTCATTGAGATCCCTAAGCGTTCCCATCTTCCTCCCGCAGCGGGCCCAGCGCGCGCTCGAAAAACTCGTTGAGCGGTAAGACGATTTTGGCGAAGGCGACTATGTCGTCCACAAGCTTTGCGTTGAAGATGGTTTCGTCATCCAGTTTGCGTTCCACAACGAAGCTCTTGTGATGAAGCAGGCGGATCAGCTCCGGATCTTCGACATGTTTGAAGCCAGCTGCCGGGCGTTTCAGATTGCCGTCAGTGCCGAAGGTGAGGCCCTGTTTGGCGAGCGCTTTTTCGATGCCAAGAAATTCGTCCGCCCGCTCGATAATCGATTCCCGTGCCGCTTTGATTTCCGGCCCCGGCGGAAACCAGAGGCCTGATGCGAACAGGCAGTTGCCGGGCGTGAAGTGGAAATAGACGCCCGAGGTCGACTTCTTCGTACCGTCCCGTGTGAGAACGCCGGAAACATGCGTGTTGTAGGGATCCTTGTTCTTGGAGAAGCGCACGTCGCGATTGATGCGGAAGAGCGATGACTTCCGGCTGCCGTGAAAGGCCAGGCCGGCGGCCTCCATGGCGTCGCTGGCCGTTTCGACGAACTGCCCGAGCGGCTCTTTCACCTCCCGCTCATACATCTTCTTGTTGTCATGGAACCATTCGCGTGACTGGTGGAAGCCGAGCGCTGTCAGGAACTTCAGTGCGTCCGGCCCAAATCCGTTGAAACCCGCCTTAGACATTCACTGCTCCAGTGTTTTGCCTGCCGTCCAGTGCACCCAGCGGCCGTGGAAGTCTGCCCGCGCCAGCTCATAGTGCTGGCCAGACGGGGAAGTACCGTCCCAGACCACCATGTCCAGTTTGGCGCCTTTGCCGCCTGCCTGTTTGTCGCTTTCAAAGCGCAACCACGCCAGCGGTGCGTCGGAAGTGGCTTGTTCGCCAGCCGCCTCAATGGCCTCTTGCGCCGCTTTTTGCTGGTTCCCAGGAAAATACTGCCAGGCAATCGTGTGGTAAACCATGTGACACAGGCCTGGGCTGGGTTGTGCCAAACGCTCGGCGACGAAACACGCCGCATCCATGGGAACCACAACAGGTGTGCGTTCCTGCGCAATGGCGAGCGCCGCCCGCATACGGGCGAGGCGATCCGGCTGATCGGGCCAAACATAGGCCAGCATCGCGTTCCGCTGCTCGTCAGTCTCCAGCGGCATGGGGTGAAGATCGCAGCCCTTGGCATCATCAACCGCCATGGCCACGGCATCGAAAGTTGGACCGTGCCAGCGGACGCCTATCTTGAGTGTGCTGTCGCCGGGGCCGATGGACCATTGACCATAGTCGATTTTATAGAGCGGCCAGTTCAGGTTGAGCCCCGCGCTGGCACCAAGCTCTGAAAGCTTAAACGGAAGCTCATAGCGCGCCGCCAGTAGAGCGAGAGCAGGTGCCAGGACCGCCGAACGGCCGGTTTCGTTCGTCTGTGGCGCGCTCTGCAGAAATTCGGCAATGCGTTCGCCGTGTTTCGAGAAAGCGTCCGTTAACGCGCTGGCCAGCGCGCTTTCGCCCGGGTGCATGGCTGGCGGGTAGGCCGCCGCCAGAACTGGGTCTGTGCCGTCCAGCACGAGGCGATGCAGCGAACCTATCAGCCGCAGTGGCAGCGATGCCCCGGCGGGGCCGATATCCACATGGGCGTTTGTCAACTCATGCAGAACCCGGCTCACTGGGCCATCAGGCACACCATCACGTGCCAGCAGGGCGCAAAGCAGAGCGGAAAAATTGGAACCAAGCTCCGCGCATGCCTTGGCCTGCGCGCCTAGTGCTTCAACAAGGCGTGGCGGAAGAGGAGAGGTGGTCGATGCCACAGCTCAGCACGTATGCAGATTTTAGGCCGAAGCTTTGCCCTGGACGGGAATGCCCTGCGCTTCCAGGTGCGATTGCAGTTCGCCCTGCTGGAACATCTCACGGACGATGTCGCAGCCACCGATGAACTCGCCTTTGACGTAGATCTGGGGGACCGTGGGCCAGTCCGAATAGTCCTTGATGCCCTGGCGCAGATCGTCCGACGCCAGCACGTTCACACCCTTATAGTCGACGCCAAGATAGTTCATGATCTGCACGACCTGGCCCGAGAATCCGCACTGGGGGAAATCGGGTGTGCCCTTCATGAACACGATCACATCGTTTGATTTCACTTCATTGTCGATGAAGTCTGCAATTCCGGCCATGGGAGCCTCCGAGGTGTGCGGGTTTAGCGGCGCTGAATCAGGAAACGAAGCAAACGCAATGCAATCCGTCTATCACCGAGATAGAACAGTGCAAAGATAATGCCCGCTAGGATCAACCAAGTCATTGCCTTTAGGTGTTTGTTAGCGGTCCGGTTTGCAAGGGCTGCAGACCTCAATCTTCCGGTTGTCCAGACCAACTGGGCCGACTATCAGAAACTGGGTTCCAGATCCCAGCCAAACATGGCGGGCCGTTCCTGCCGGATAACGTCTCGGACTGAGCTGTAGGTGGCCGCCGCCGCTTCATTGTCCGTCTCCGTCAACACCCAAACATGAACGCCGCCTCGTCTCGCGCCAAAATCGAGCAGCGCCTCGACCAGAGCCTTGGCGATGCCCCGTCTGCGATGGTTTGGCAGAACGCTTAGCTCGCTGAGAAAGAGCTCGGGCGCCTTGTCGGGATGAAAATGCTCGACTGCGGAGATGAAGCCGATAAGAACTCCATCCGCGACCGCCATGCCCATATGATGGGTCGGACTCGCCAGAAACCTGTCGAGTTCCTCAGGCTTGATCGGATTGTCGAACAGCTCGATATCGGCTTTCTCAATTAGATTCCGATTGTCGTCATGCAGCCAGCAAATCTCGACGTCAGGCGGCATCACTCGGGAGGGGCAGATGTCTGCAGGGCGAGGGCGTGCAACTCATCGCCCATTTTGCCCTTGAGTGCATCGATGACCATTCGGTGCTGCTGGACGCGCGTTTTGCCGCGAAAGCTCTCCGAGATGACATCCGCTGCATAGTGATCGCCGTCCCCTGCCAGATCTCGTATGGTCAACTGGGCGTCCGGTAGGGCGTCGCGGATCATGGCTTCGATGTCAGTTGCACTCATCGGCATAACGCTTCTCCGGTTCGTTCAATTCATGGTCTCGGGCAGCCACGACTCATGCGCCCGAGTTAAGTCTGCCACGGAACATGCGATGTGGTCGCCTATTTTCAAGGCGTCGCCACCGGTCGAACCGATACGCCGGACCTGCACGAACGCATCGGCGGCGGTTACGGCAAAATAGTCTGCCCACTGGTTGGGGATCGCCACGATGTAACGCGCTTGATCTTCGCCAAACAATGCCGCATGCGGCTGAGCTGATGGGTCGGGGAGATCGCACGTCGCGCCCATCCCTGACGCCATGCACATCTCGGCCAGAGCGACTGCGAGCCCCCCGTCGGAAATATCGTGGGCGGCAGCCACCGTGCCGGATCGTATCGACGCGCGTACGTAGTCTCCATTGCGTTTCTCAACAGCCAGTTCCACCGGGGGAGGTGGGCCGTCTTCACGGTTCAGGAGCGTACGCATATAGCTCGATTGGCCAAGACGGGTGCCATCCCCACCCACGAGGAACAGTGCCATGTCGGCCTCGGTCCAAGCCTTTCCAACCACGCAACTCAGTTCCGGTATCAGCCCCACCGCTGCGATAGTGGGCGTTGGCAGGATCGCTTCACCGTTGGTCTCGTTGTAGAGCGACACATTGCCGGACACGATGGGCATGGAAAGCGCTTCGCAAGCGGCGCCAATGCCCTCGATGCTCTTTACAAACTGACCCATGATCTCAGGCTTCTCGGGGTTGCCGAAATTGAGGTTGTCAGTGGCTGCTATGGGCTCTGATCCCACCGCTGACAGGTTCCGGAAACACTCAGCAACCGCCTGCTTGCCGCCCTCAAACGGGTCAGCTTCGACGTAGCGCGAGTTGACGTCCGACGAGAAAGCCAATCCCTTCTGGGTGCCGTCCACGCGCACCACGCCGGCGTTCCCGCCGGGACGCGCCAACGTGTTGCCTTGAATGAGCGTGTCGTACTGCTCCCAGACCCAGCGCCGCGAGCACAGGTTTGGGCTGGCAAGCAAGGTCAGAAGTGCCCCCGAATGGTCTCCAACATCTTCCACCTGGTCGGCGGGCAACGGGCCCCAAAGAGCGGGCTCGACCCAAGGTCGGTCATACTCCGGCGCCTCATCGCCCAGCTCTTTGATCGGCAGGTTTGCAACTTCGGCACCCTGATGGAACACGCGAAAACGCAGATCATTGGTGGTTTGGCCAACGGTGGCGAAGTCCAGAGACCATTTCTCAAAGATGGCTTTGGCCTGATCCTCCTTCTCTGGATCAAGCACCATGAGCATCCGCTCCTGGCTTTCCGACAACATCATCTCATAGGCGGTCATCGCCTCTTCGCGCACGGGAACATCATCGAGATAGAGTTCAACACCCAGGTCACCCTTGGCACCCATCTCGACGGCTGAACAGGTGAGGCCGGCCGCTCCCATGTCCTGAATGGCGATCACAGCGCCGGTGGACATGAGTTCCAGCGTGGCTTCCAAAAGGCACTTCTCGGTAAAGGGGTCACCCACCTGAACCGTAGGGCGCTTCTCTTCGATTTGATCGTCAAACTCTGCAGAGGCCATGGTGGCACCGCCAACACCGTCTCGGCCCGTCTTCGCCCCAAGATAGACAATGGGCATGCCAACGCCCTTCGCTTCGCTCAGAAAAATGCCGTCAGCCTTAGCGATGCCGGCAGCGAATGCGTTGACCAGACAATTGCCATTGTAGCGGGTGTGGAATTCGAGTTCGCCACCGACCGTGGGCACGCCGAAGGCGTTTCCGTAGCCGCCAACGCCAGCAACGACGCCATTCACCAGATGCGTGGTCTTTTCGTGGCTGGGGTCGCCGAAGCGCAGGGCATTCATTGCTGCCACGGGGCGTGCGCCCATGGTGAAAACGTCTCGCAAGATGCCGCCAACACCCGTCGCGGCACCCTGATAGGGTTCGATGTAGCTCGGATGGTTGTGGCTCTCCATTTTGAAGACGACCACATCGCCATCATCAATGTCCACGACACCTGCATTTTCGCCCGGGCCGTGAATGACGCGCGGGCCCGTGGTTGGCAGTGTGCGCAGCCATCTCTTCGAGCTTTTGTAAGAGCAATGCTCGTTCCACATGGCGGAGAAGATGCCCAACTCGGTGAAGCTGGGTTCCCGCCCGATCAGTTCCAGAATGCGCTCATACTCATCTGGCGCGAGTCCGTGGGCAGCAATCAGCTCATCCGTAATGGGAGGGCTCTGCGGTTCGATGATATTTGTCATATTGAGCCAATGACCGGAACGGTCGCTGTGGTTTGGGCTGGATCTGGTGGGCCTGCTTTTAGACCAGCCTCCCGGTCGTTGACCATGGCAGTTGCCATTTATGCACCACCATGGGCTGCAGGTGCGCCCACGGCTCGTCGCGCAAGCAAGGCCACCGTCACTGAGCAGGACATCAGCACGATTGCTCCTGCCAGAAACCATATGCCCGGTAGGGGGAGGAACGGCGCTGGACCGGCAATGTCGGCCAGAACAAGCGAAGCGAAGAACGGCCCTATGATGACGGCCAGACCGTTCAAACTGCCCATCACACCCTGAAGCAGTCCCTGTTCACCCGGAGGCACTGGGGCTGAGATGATGGACCGCAGCGGTGGACCGGCGAGGTCATATCCGATGACGTAGAGGCCGATCAGCGGGATCGCCGCGAGGCCGGATCCGGTGAAGGAAAAGAACAATCCCGTGACGCCTGCCAGTGCCAGACCGCAGACCACGGTGCGCGTTTCGCCAAGCCGTGGAACCACCGCGCGCACGAGAACCGCCTGCGTTATGGCCGATGTTAGCCCCACATAGGCCAGAGACCAGCTTGCAGCGCGGATGTCCCAGCCGTAGCGGAAATCGGTGTAGAGAACCCAGCTTGCCTCGAGCCCGCGTTGAAAGATGGCGCTGATGAAGAACGCCAGAAGAAGCGGGATGATTACACTGAAGCGGCGCAACTGGAGCAGTCCGCCCAGCGGATTTGCCGAGGTTAGCTTCAGGGGCGTTCTCTTCTCTTCCGGCAGGCTCTCGGGCAGGAAAAAGTACCCATAGACGAATTGACCAAATGCCAGGACGGAGGCAGCGAAGAACGGGTAGCGCACATCCATCGCGCCCAGAACACCGCCGAGCAGGGGACCTGCCACAAACCCAACTCCAAAGGCTGCTCCAATCAGCCCGAAGTTTCGAGCGCGTGTTTCCGGCGTGGAAATGTCCGTCACATAGGCATTGGCTGTTGCAATCGTCGCGCCGAAAATCCCGCCAATGACCCGCAGCAAAACCAAAAAAGCGATGCTGGGTGCGACCGCCACAAGCAGGTGGTCAACGGAGAGACCCAGTGCTGCCAGCAGCATGATTGGCCGTCGACCATGTCTGTCCGAGATCGCGCCCATGAGCGGCGCGAAGATGAACTGTGCCAGCGCAAACGAGACGGTGATCAGCGCATAGCTGTAAGCGGCTTCCGAAATCGTCCCACCCGACAGTTCCTGAACCAGTTTGGGCAGAATGGGCCATGCGATGCCCACGCCCAGCATGTTGATGACCACCATTGTGAAGACAAAGGGCAGTCCATGGGGGCGTGGAGGAACTGTCTGTTCGGAAGGCAAGCCTTACTCGCCGCCGCCGCGGATGGGTTGTTCGAACGCCAGCCCCAAATCCCAGGGGAAGTAAATCCATGTGTCCTGGGACACTTCGGTGATGAAAGTGTCGACAACCGGACGGCCCGATGGCTTGGCATAGACGGTACCAAAATGCGCCTTGGGCAGCATGGCTTTCACCGCTTTGGCTGTTTTGCCGGTGTCGGTCAGTTCATCGATGATCAGCACGCCTTCGCCGCCATTCGTTCCGTCAATGATCTCCTGGCTGATGCCCTTGAGCATCACGACCTCATCACCCTGCTTCTTGAAGTCGTAGGACGCCATGCAGACGGTTTCGATCTTCCGAATATTGAGCTCACGCGCGACGATGCCCGCAGGTACAAGTCCACCCCGGGTGATCGCGACCAGCGCGACCCATTCGCCACCCTCGGGTTGCAAACCGGCCAGACGCCAGGCGAGAGCCTTTGAATCTCGGTGAAATTGATCCCAGGAAACCGGGAACGCTTTTTCGGCAGACATGGCCATTCTCGCTCTTCGTTTGGCGGATGGGTATGAGCTTTTGAACTCTTAGCTGTTCACTAGTTTGCGCACAGCCTGCTCCGCAAGGTCCAGTGCCTCTTCAGACCGGCTGCGCAGCACAATTTCAACCGAAAATCCGCCCGTTTCCTTGAACCTTGGATAGGAACCGATGGAAACCTCAGTGTGCTGCTTCTGCAATTCACCGAGGGCTGACCCGATCTCACCTTCCGGCCGGCTGCTTGGGATCGCGCGACTGGACACGGGTACGCCGGTTTGCAGCGTGGGAAGCACATGCTCCAGCATGGCGCGAAAGATGTTCGGTACCCCCGCCAGAACGTGCACATTTTCAACTTTGAAACCCGGTGCTCTGGAAATGGGATTTTCGATCAGTTCGGCTGAAGCCGGCATTCGCGCCATACGCTTGCGGGCGTCGGTGAACTCAAGGTTCTTCGCAGCATAATAGGGTGCCATGATCTCCACAGCGCGCGGGTCGACGTCGAGCTCAAGGTCAAATGCATGGGCAACGGCGTCGGCGGTGATGTCGTCATGGGTTGGGCCAATGCCGCCGGACGTGAAGACGTAGGTGACACTCTTTGAAAGCGTTTTCAGAGCCGCTGAGATGATCTCTATCTCGTCCGGCACAACGCGAATTTCCCGCAGATCGATACCCAGCGCCTGAAGCTCACCGGCCAGAAACGCGGCGTTGCCCTCCCGCGTCCGTCCGGAGAGAATTTCATCGCCGATAACCAAACAGGCAGCAGTGATGGGGCTGGTGGTATCGCTCATGGCGGCATCTGTTCGCTAGTGGGAGAAGACTAAAACGTGCGGGCGGCGGGACTCGAACCCGCACGGCCTAGGGCCAAGGGATTTTAAGTCCCCAATGTCTACCAATTCCATCACGCCCGCGCCCGCTCTTCCTATTGCGTGTTTGGAACGGTGCCAAGCGCTAGTGCGCCTCGCGGGCCCACTTCACCATGGCGTCCACCGCTTCGTCGTTTGTTGAAGGGCTCAGAGCATCCCCGGCGATGACATGCTTGAACGGGTCATCATTGTTTTCGAGCGTGACGATCTGCGATGGTCCACCCCAATTGGCAGCCACCTGGCGGGTCGTTGCCGCGTCAACAACCATGTCCCCATCGTCAAACACGAAGAGCGCCGGCACCGAGATGGTGGCATCGTCAATTTTGGCGGTTTCCTTGACCAGTGCCGCCATGGGGAACAGCGCTGCGGTTGGGTATTGGGTGGTCCAAAGCGTGGCATGAGCCTCGTTCAAAGGTTCAAACGAGCGCTCGGAGCCTGTCAGGGCAGGAAGCACAGATGCGGCCCAGGGTGCCGTCAGCAAGGGCGCCATGGCATTCTTGATCTTGAAGTTCGGCGAAACGAACACGACGCCGGCCACCTTGTCCATCAGACCATCAACGCTGTAGCCGGCCTTTGCCAAAGTGCCACCGGTGGAAGTCGTTATCAGCACAACCCCCTCGCCCAGGCGCTCACCGATGGCAATGGCTTCCGCCAGATCGTCCATCCAGGCGGCGGCTGTGGCCTCGGCCATGGCGTCGCCACTGCGACCATGGCCGGTCAAGCGTGTGAAGAAGAGGTTGGCTCCAAGGTCTGCCGCCACCCTATCCGGAACGGGGCGGATTTCACCGCTGGAGGCAGAGAAGCCGTGGACATAGACCACCGAGAGATCAGTCTTTTCGCCTTTTGCGCCGTTCGCCCAGATGATCTGCTTGCCTTGGCCGTCCTTCAGATCGTCAAACGCCGCTTCGTTGTCCGCAAGGTAAGCGTCAAGATCATCGCCCAATGTCGAAGCGTCAAAGGCGGTCACGATTTCAGCCTGCGGACGCGGGCCAACGGCAAAGACAATGGCCAGCACCACGATGAGGCCGAGGAGCCCTAAACCTATCTTCTTGAGCATGATGAGTGTCGTCCTTCATGGATGTGGCTGAGCGGAACTCAGATGGCTATTTCGTGAGGCTTCAGCGGGAACACTTTGCTCTCTTCCATTCCAACGGGGCTGAAGCCCATTTTTTGATAGAGAGGCAGGGCGGCTGGATGGTCGGCGGTACACGTCTCCACCCTGATACTGGATGGTTCACCTTCCGACCAGGCGGCTTCAATGGCTTGCGCCAGGAACCAGCGGCCGAGCTTCAAACCGGTGGCGCGGGGCATGAGGCCGAAGAAAGCGATCTCTGGCGAGCCCACGTCCGACCGATCAATCTCGAAGAAACCCGCCGGGGACCCATCGAGATAGAGAACGGAGATCTCCGTTGTCTGGGCGTGCACAATCTCAGCCAGCGCTGCATCACTTAATCGTCGACGGTTGACCCAATGCCACGGGTCTCCGACTTCTCGTTGGAGGTAGCGGTAATAGGCGAGGGGGATCTGGTGGACGGACAGGAGGGAAACGTTGATCCCATGGGGTCGCCCAAGGCTGAGAGCGGGTCTCCTATCCATCTGCAGGTAAGTGATGCGAACCGGAATGCCGGGCTCTTCCAAACCCGTGGCAACTGCAGTGTCAGACCGCGCACCCCACTCAGACCATGAGCCGTCATAGAGCCGGATCGGGCCCGAGTGACCAACCGACCGCAACGCAAGGTCGATCGCAGCGGCGGTGACGCCGGATCCGCAGGAGGTGATGACGGGATCGTTCGGGAAGATACCTCGCTCAGCAAGCAGCGCCTCCAACTGCTCAACAGGTTTGAGACGACCTTTGTCGATCAGGTCTGTCAGCGGAAGTGATACGGCCCCCGGCATGTGACCGCTGCGCATGCCCGCCCGTGGTTCCGGGTCTTCACCGGTAAATCGAGCGAGCGGTCGGGCATCCACCACCGTCGCTGAACCATCGGCCAGGGCATCGGCAACATCATTCATGTCCGCTGCAATGTTTGTCTGTCGAGCTTTGAACTCGACCGGAGTGGGGGAGGCCGGTCCTGTTTCAGTTTCGAAGCCGGCTTCTGTCCAGGCTCTGAACCCGCCATCCAGGATCAGAACCTCTTTCGATCCCATTTCCCGGAAATTCAGCCAGACGCGGGGCGCTGAGAACAGGCCGATACCATCATAAACCACCACAACATCGTCTTGAGAGATGCCGAGTGCCCCGACCTTGGCTCCAAAGCTGTTTGCGTCAGCCAGCGTGTGTGGTCGGGGGTCTTCAGCGGCGATGTCATCAATGTCGAACCGGACCGCACCGGGGATATGGGCTTCCAGAAACTCGGCCTCGGCATCCCGGCCCATGGCTGGCAGGTAGAACGAAGCATCCACGACCCGCAGATTGGGCTCACCCAACCGATCGTTCAGATCGGCCGCACTGATTACAAAAGGGCTGGTGCCGGTCTTGCCGGAGAGCGGCAAAGACCCCATCAGGCGTCGACCTCTTCGAACGGGAGGTCGTAACCGTGACCGCCTTCCATCCAGCCGGGGACCGGCAAGCCCTTTTCTCTCAAGAATGCGGGATTGTAGATTTTGGACTGGTAGCGATTGCCGTAGTCGCACAGGATCGTCACGATGGTGTGACCTGCGCCCATCTCCTCGGCCATCCGTTTTGCTCCGGCGATGTTGATGCCGGTAGACAGGCCCATACAGAGTCCTTCTTCCCAGAGCAGATCATAGATGATCTTCAGCCCCTCAACATCGTCCAGCCGATAAGCGAAATCGGGCTTGAAGCCTTCGAGGTTCGCGGTGATGCGACCCTGGCCGATGCCCTCCGATATGGAATTGCCTTCGGACTTCAGTTCGCCCTCGGTGTAATAGCTGTAGAGATTGGCGCCGCCGGGGTCAGCCAGACCGATTTTGACGCCGGGAATCTTTTCCCGAAGCACTTCTGCCACCCCTGACAGCGTACCCCCAGAGCCGCAGGCGCAGATGAAGCCGTCCAGTTTCTCGCCCAGTTGCGCGACCAATTCTGGCCCGGTGCCGACGACGTGTGCCTGACGGTTGGCAACATTGTCGAACTGGTTGGCCCACAAAACGCCGTTGGGTTCAGTCGCGCGCAGCTGTTCCGCAAGGCGTCCTGAGAGCTTGATATAATTGTTGGGATTTCGATAGGGGACCGCTGGAACTTCGATAAGTTCGGCACCCATCAAGCGCAACGCGTCCTTCTTTTCTGCGCTTTGTGTTTCAGGGATCACGATGGCGGTCCGATAGCCCTTGGCCCGAGCCACCAGGGACAGGCCAATGCCCGTATTGCCCGCCGTTGCTTCCACAATCAGTCCGCCTGGTTGCAGAGCGCCGCTTCGCTCCGCCGCTTCGATGATGGAAAGGGCCGCCCGATCTTTCACCGACTGGCCCGGATTGAGGAACTCGGCCTTACCGTAGATTTCGCATCCGGTTTCTTCGGACGCTCGGCGCAGTTTGATCAGCGGTGTGTTGCCAATCAGGCGAATGACGTCCTCTGCAACGGGAATGTTCGGGATATTGGGCAAGGTCGACAAGCTGGTCTCCGTCTTTTCCGTTCAGCGCCGCACACTAGTGCGCGCAAAAAAGCGTCACAAGTCGTTGGAAATTGATCCACTTCAACCCGGTTGGCGTACAGCTTTTCAAAGGTTAAAAACAAGCACTCTGGGCACGCCTTTCGAGGGTTTATTTGGAAATTTCACGCACAATGAATGGCTTGATAGAGAGACATGTTGCTGGGTCGTTGCCGATGCCCCTCGACGTGCTGGCTCGTGCCCATCTGGAGATCAATCCGCGCAACCGCGCTTACGTCCGTGACCTTGAGGGTCTCATGGCAGACAATGCCATGGAAGTGGCGGATGGCGCACTGTCTGACCCTGAAGCGATGCTCGCAGACGTTTTCAACGCAGATGTAAGCGATCTTTCGGTGGCTCGCCAAGGAGCCAGACGCGAAGCCTGGATGCCTGATGCGATCAGCGAATTGATGGGCCCGCAGGAAGTCAGCTGGCGTGGGAAGATGCCAGGCTTCAAGGAAATGCACCTTGGAACAGTCGATGGTTGCGAAATGTCTCTGTTCTGGATCAAGGCAGGGCGTGCCATCCCCATGCACACGCATGAGGGGTCTGAAATGACGCTTGTTCTGGAAGGCGGTTTTAGCGACGGGCAGGGACACTATGTGCGCGGCGACATCTCGATCGCCGATCACAATGTAGATCACCGGCCTGTTGCCGATGATGACGGCCCTTGTATCGGCTTTGCCGTAACAACCGACGCGCTGCGGCTGACCGGTCCCATTCGCGCTCGTATTCTGGATATTCTGGGCCGCGGCTGACTGGGTGATCCGAATTTTCGGCTGACCAACAAGCTACGGCTGAAACGTTATAGCCCCTAAGGCGTTAGAGCTTCCATGACTGACAAAAACAAACAGCCGCCGCTTTCGCGGCCCGAACCCGCACGGCCAAATGATGGAGTTGCCTGGATCACCGGTGCCAGTTCCGGAATAGGAAAGGCTCTTGCGCTCGAACTGGCTCAGGAAGGGTGGCACGTCATCGCCTCGGCCCGCAGCGAAGAGAAACTGAACAAGCTCGCTGCCACGCCTATTGAGGGCAAGGGCCAGATCAGCGCGTGGCCGCTGGACGTGACGGACCGTGATGCCAGCGAGTCGGCCATTGAGGGAATCGAGGCGCAATACGGACCGATCGCAATGAGCGTCATGAATGCCGGTATCTTCAAGCCGGTGGCCGGCGAGGCGCTGGATACTGACGAATTCATCAAGACCTTCGATGTGAACTTGTACGGCGTTGTTTACTCGCTTGTTCCGCTGTTGGCCGCCATGCGGCGCCGGGGCAACGGGCAAGTGGCGCTGGTATCGTCGGTCACTGGCTATGGCGGCCTGCCATCAAGCGCCGCATACGGGGCCACCAAGGCTGCCCTTATCAATATGGCTGAGAGCCTAAAGTTCGACACCGACAAGTTCGGCGTGCTTATTCAGGTTGTGAATCCGGGCTTTGTCGACACCCCGGCCACGGAGGAAAACGCGTTCGAAATGCCCGCCCTGGTTCCCGTGGAAACGGCAGCGCGCCGCATCGCCGAGGGCCTGCGGGGTGGTGCCTTTGAGATCACCTTCCCAAAGCGGTTTACCTACGCGCTCAAGGGCCTCCAGTTCCTCCCGTACAGGCTCTACTTCTGGCTTCTGAAGCGGGGAACCAAGTGGAACGAACGGCCTCTTGAGCCACCAAAGGGCTGATGTCGCATCTTTGCTCTCCAGCTCATGCGCCAATCGAGGCTCGCGTCTCGAGCTGGCTGTCACGACTGATGGGGAAGTTCCAAATCACAGTGGCGGCCACAACCTTAAGAGCGATGGGCACGCCGGCGTAGAGCCAGGAGAGTGCGGTGAGGCCCGAGCCTGTCGTCGCGCTTGGATCGGCAGCGTCAAACCCCGCGAAACCCAAAATCGGAAAAGCGATTCCAGCCGCAAGTGCCAGAGATAGCTTTGTGGCCAGGCTCCATGCCGCAAAGTAAGTGCCGGACCGTTGTTCGCCACCAGCGGCTGTATCCACATCGATGACATCGGCTTGGATGGCCGATGGCAAAGCCAGATCACCACCCACGCATAAGCCGGTCAGAACGCAGATGATGGCAAATGCAGTTGTATCGCCTGGTCCGAGGTTGAGGGCGAATGCGAAAACCAGGCACGCGCTCAGCATGGAGATTGACCAGCTTCGGTGCTTGCTCGTGCGCCGCGCGATGGCCGTGAACAAAGGCACTCCTGCCACGCCACATAGGAAGTAGAGAAACAGAAGCGGCCCTTGCCAGTCCGGCGCCTGAAGCACGCCAGCGACGAAGAACAGGAAGAGGCTTGCCGGAAGCCCGTTGGCAAGGCCGTTCAGCAAATAGGCCAGGAGAAGGCGCAGAAACGGCCCATTGGCTCGCATCTGCCGCAAACCGCTGAGGATCGAAAGTCGCGTCTTGCTCACATCGTCGGGTTCCGGCACCCGCCACAAGGCAAGTCCGCCGAACACTGGCAAAGTGATCGCCACCAGAACAGCCAGAGCTGCCAGTCCGTGGAATGCGCTGGCATCGTCCAGACCAAAAAATGAAAACGGGACTGCGATGGCCAGCAGCGTACCAAGCAGGATGAAGCCTTCGCGACTGGCCGTGACGCGGGCGCGCTCATCATAGTCACCGCTCAATTCAGCCCCCCACGCCGAGTAGGGCAGGATGGCCATCGTATACCCGATGGACAGGATGATGCCCCAGCCGATCAGATAGGCGACGCTGACATCGATCGGCGGCCAGAAGAGCGCAAACGTCGCTGTAACCACAACGGGGATGGACGCCAGGAACCAGGTCTTGCGCCGCCCAAACCTGTTGCCGAAACGGTCCGACGCCCAGCCAATCAGGGGGTCGCTAGCAGCGTCAGCAATTCTGATGGCAAACAGAGCTGTGCCGATTGCGGCAAGGGGCAAGCCCAAGGCATCGGCATAGAATTCGGGCAGCAGGATGTAGAGGGGCAGGGTGAGTGCTGCCAGTGGCACGCCGGGCGCACCATAGGCCAGCAAAACGCTCCATCTCAACGTCGGCCCAGACTCTCCTGATCTATGCGTGTTGATAGATCACCTGACGCACATCGATTGTTTCCTGCCGAAAGCCAGCTTCGCAGTAGAAGAGATAGAACTCCCATGTTCGCCGGAAGCGGTCGTCAAAGCCCATAGGAGCAATCTTGGGCCACGCCGCCACAAACCGCTCGCGCCAGATGCGAAGGGTCTCGGCATAATCCTGCGGGAAGATCAGTTGATCGCAGATAGCCAAGCCAGCCTGTCTACCCTGATCGACCATGGTCTGCGGGCTGAGTAGCATTCCACCAGGGAAAATGTATCGCTGAATGAAGTCAGGCGCCTGCCGGTAGGTCTGAAAGTCGCCTTCATTGATGCAAATAGCCTGAATGCCTGCTTTGCCATTCGGTTTGAGCGATTGCGAGATCGTTCCAAAGTAGGATGGCCAGTAGCTCTCACCCACGGCCTCAATCATCTCGATGGAAGCGATGGCATCGTAGGATCCACTTTCGTCGCGATAGTCCTGGAATACGATATCGACCTTGTCAGTCAGGCTCGCATCCTGAACGCGCCGCTTTGCGTAATCGAACTGTTCGCGCGAGATTGTCAGGCATTTGAGGTGCGCGCCGAACTCTTTTGCGGCCAGTTCCGCAAAGCCACCCCAGCCGCAGCCAATCTCCAAGACCTGGCTGTCAGGGGTCAGTTCGAGGCTTGTTGCGAGGGCGCGATACTTGGCGTTCTGGGCGTCCTCAAGCGACATGTTCTCAGCCTCGAACAGGGCCGAGGAATAGGTCATCGTTTCATCAAGCCACAGATCGTAGAAGGCATTGCCGAGGTCATAGTGGGCAGAGATGTTGCGCTTCGAGCCAGCTTTCGTGTTTCGGTTTAGAAAATGGCGGATCTGCGCGATCAGTCGAACGAGGAAACCCTGCTCGTACAGCGGTGAGACCGACCAGTTCAAAAGGGCGAACTCCAAAACTTTTGCCGGATCAGAGCTTTCCCACTCGTGCTGTATGTAGCTCTCGGCCGTGCCGATTGAATTGGCGCGGAGGGTTCGGGTGAGGATGCCCCAGTTCTTCAGCACAAGATCGGCTACGGGCCCATCTTCAGCGCCCCGGATGATGAACTTTTCGCCCGTTGGAACGGTGAGCGTCAGCGACCCAGATTTGCAAGATACGAGCCGCCTCAGAACCGTTTTGGCGACCAGTGGTAGGTCCGAGATGTCTTCTTCCACACGCTCCGGTGTGAGAATAAAGGCATCGGTTTGATCCGGTGCTGCATCATTGGCGAAATCAGTGGTGTGTTCGGATTGTGTGGCGGTATGTCCGTCCATTCCTTCGCCTCGTTACTCAAATATGGGGCGAGCCGGCTTCGGTATCGCCAAAACTCACCGCCTCTGGAGGTGGAGGAGACGAACGAAATTTCGCACCCTTCCACCACAATTTGAGAGCTTCATAGTGAATGCCCAACCAAACTTTGGCGGAAAATGCCCCCATCGACAATGCGGTTGCCAGAATCGCGCTGTTGGAAACTGTCTGAGCCTGCCCAGCGAAACTGGCGGCCAGAGAAGGGCCATTTGAGTCATGTTCCAGAATACGCAAACGGATTTCGTCGCCGGGCGGCAGGATGCGGAAATCGTACCGCTGGGCCATATCCATGAAGGGCGACACATGAAGACGCTTGCGCCGGCTTTGCCGGATGCCCGCTGGTGAAACCTCGCCATCGCGGACGGGCGCAACATAAGTGTGCATTTCGCCAAACGTGTTGCGCACCTCGTAGATGAGGCAAGCCAGAGCCGGTCCACGCCATATGAAATAGACTGAGATCGGATTGAACGCCCGCCCGGCAATCCTTGGATAGAACATCAGTTCGACCCATAGCCTGTGATCGTCCGGGTTATCAGTGCCGTCCAACCCTGCCTTTCTAGCAAGCCTGAGAGCATACTCATACAGGCTTTCCCCAAAGGGGCGTTTAGCGTTGGTGGCTGATCCGAAATCCTTTTCATGAAATGAAAGAAGTCCGTTGCGGTTGACTTTGAAAAGGCTCGCCGTTTTGCCGGCTTCCTCGAGCCGCGATAGGTCAATCACCGCGCTCACCACATTGTAGGTGAAACGATGCTCCAGCTCCCCAAGTCGCGCGTGCATAACCTTGCCTTTGTAGAGGCGCAGGGCAGGTGGCTGGGTGCTCTCCGGCATCGAGTATTTACTCCGCAGCGTCTGCCACAGCGACCGAGGCAGCGCGCCAGGGGATGCGTGCCCCCAGTAGTTCCGCCACATCAAGGCCGGAACGCAGACCGTCTTCGTGGAACCCGTAACCTGTCCAGGCGCCGCAAAAATAGGTTCCGCGCGCGCCTTGTATGGCTGGCAGTTTAGTTTGAGCTTCCATGGACGCGCCGTCGAACGCCGGATGCGCATACTCGTACTCACCGAACACAAGGTCCGACCTGGGCGCGTCAGGTGGGTTCAGCGTCACAAAGAGTGGTTTGGACTTATCAATGCTCTGAAGCCTGTTCATCCAGTAGGTCACGCATATGTCCCGGTCGTGCCGACCGTCCTCGGTCAAATCCATGTAGTTCCATGACGCCCATTTGGCGCGGTTTTTGGGCATGAACGATGGATCACGGTGCAGATAAACCTTGTTGGTCTTGTACGGCACCGACGACAGAACCTCCGCTTCCAGATCGCTCGGATCAGCCAGGGCCGCCAGTGCCTGATCGGAGTGGCAAGCGAAAATGACCGCGTCGAAAGCCTCTTCTTGCGGTTCGCCCCGCACATTGATGAACACCTGATTACCGTGTCTTCGGACGCGGTCCACGGGCGACGCCATCCGAATGCGCCCCAGTAGGGGAGCCAGGAGCTTGCGAACATAGTTCTCGCTTCCGCCCTTCACCGTGTACCAGACCGGGCTGTTCCAATCTAAGATTCGGTGATTGGCGAAGAACTGGACGAAGCTGTCGGCAGGGAACTTGGTGAAGTCGCCGCCCGGCGTTGACCAGATGGCCGCGCCCATGGGCAGAAGGAACTCCTCACCGAGCGCGGGATCATACCTTTTGCAATAGTCACCCAGGGTCAGACCGGCCAACCGGCCAGCTTCCAGATCTTCGATGGACTGCCGCGCAAAGCGCCGGATTTCACTCACAAGCTTGCGAAAGGACGGGCGGAGGAAGTTGGGCGCTGAGGCCAGGATGGCCGTGTAGTCGGACAGGTTCCATTCCTGTCGCTTGCGATGCCCGGTACGCCGGGAAACACAGAAACTCATGTTGGATGCGATGGTTTCAACGCCCAGTTCGTCAAACAGGCCGACCAGATCCGGATAATTGTGCTCATTGTAGACGATGAACCCCGTGTCCACCGATACCGGCGTGCCATCATAGTCGATCGTCACGGTCGCTGCGTGCCCGCCGGCTCTGTTGTCCGCTTCAAACAGCGTCACGTGATGGTTCGCGTGATGCAGCGCCCAGGCGGCCGAGTTACCGGCAATGCCTGACCCAATGACAGCAATTTTCATATGGTACATCCCCTTAATGCCATCTTCTACGCTGGGCGCTGCGAGGCGGATTGCTGCAAAGGCAATCAGGCAGAACTTTTTGTTTTGGCTGGCTTATCGTCATTGATGTTCTTGAGGGTGGCGAAGGCATCCAGCGCCCGCTCGCGCCCAAATTTGTGGTCCACGACCGGTCGTGGATATGTTTCGCCAAGCCGAATGCCTGCGTCTCGCAACTCGACCAATGAGGCGGTCCAGGGCTGATGAATCACCTTCTTGGGCAGCCCGGACAGTTCGGGCACCCAACGTCGGACGTAATCTCCGTTCGGATCGAACTTCTCGCCCTGTGTGATGGGGTTGAAGACGCGGAAGTAGGGCGCAGCGTCGGCACCCGATCCGCCGATCCACTGCCAGCTGGCGCTGTTTGATGCCGGGTCCGAGTCGACCAGAGTGTCCCAAAACCAGTCTTCGCCTTCCCGCCAGTCAAACAGCAGGTGCTTGACCAGAAGCGAACCCACGATCATGCGGACGCGATTGTGCATCCAGCCCGTGTGGTAGAGCTGGCGCATACCCGCATCCACGATCGGGTATCCGGTCTTGCCGTCTTGCCAGGCTTTAAGTTCGTCGGAGTGATCGACGGCCGGTCGCCACGGAAAATGATCGAATTTGGGTTGGTGGTTTTCCGTGCCGATTGTCGGGAAGTGGTAGAGCAGGTGGTAAGAGAACTCCCGCCACACCAGCTCCTTCCGAAACGTCTCTGTGGACGCATTTTCACGGCCGCGCGCAGCGTCCCGTGCCTTGGACCAGAGCTGATAGGGCGAAATATGTCCCCATCTCAGATAGGGAGACATCATGGACGTGCCGTCGACTGCCGGCAGGTCACGGTCAGTGCCGTAAGAGAAGAGCGCAGAGCGCATGAACGAATCGGCCCTCGCATGGGCCGCGGCCTCTCCAACCGTCCATGTTTCCCTGAGGCCGCCGGCCCAGTCGGGCTTTGATGGCAGCAATTGCCAGTCATTGAGATCGTCCGATGCGATGTCGTGTTCGCCGGCGTTCAGAGCCTTGGGGGCTGGAAGAGGCCCCCGAGGTTCCGGGCCCGCCGACAGGTTCTTCCAAAATGGTGTGTAAACGCGATAAGCGCCGCCAGATCCGGTCAGAACCTTTGCAGGCTCATGCAAAAGGGCGCCCTGATGAGACCTGACAATGATTCCATTGTCTGACAGCTCACGCTTTATCTGACCGTCGATGGCCTGCTCCGCCGGCCCGTATCGTCGGTTCCAGTGGACTGCTTTGGCAGCGGTTTCCGAAACGAGATCGGTAAGCACCTCGTGCGCCGGCCCTCGACGGAGGATCAGTTGCACGCCAAACTGTTTGCTCAAGTCTTCGCTGAAGGCCTCAATCGCTTGGTGCAGCCACCAACGCGCGGCGCCACCGAAGGCGCGCAGCCCATCGCTGACTTCATCGAAGATATAGACCGGAATGACATCCTCTGCCGTTTCGCTTGCTGCCAGCAGAGCCGGGTTGTCCGCAATCCGAAAATCGTTGCGCAACCAGACAATTGCGGCCTCAACTCTGGGTGGCTGATTGTCGGACGGCACGTCTTTTCCTCTGCATGGGCATCAATGCCATGCAATTGTCGCTTCGAAGGAAAAAGGCAAGGCGAGTTGTTGCGGCGTTTTGGATTGGCGCAACCATATTCATCAAGAGGCCTTGCTTGCGGCTGGCGATGGCCATACACGGTGCCGGTCTGCAAATAGCGGGCTGTATCAACGGCTCACCGGATCGGCCTCGTGGCGGAGTGGTGACGCAGCGGATTGCAAATCCGTGTACCCCGGTTCGATTCCGGGCGAGGCCTCCAACGGCCGGTGAGTTTTGAGATGCGGTTTGGGCTTGGCAGGCACGATGCGTTTGGTTAGACAGGCGCAAATCGGATGGTGCCTTAGTGCGCTATTCGTTCCCCGGTAGCTCAGTGGTAGAGCAAGCGACTGTTAATCGCTTGGTCGCTGGTTCGAATCCGGCCCGGGGAGCCAGATTTGAGGGGCGCTGGCATTGGCCACGCCCCTTTTTCTTGCCGGGATTGCCCGCAAGCCCGCTTTAGCATCACCTACGGCTCAAATCCTGGCTCAACTTGCCGCTGGAAATGGAATTACCACTATGGCAATCGGCTCGCACGCTGCGTTAGACAGTGCTGCAGCGCAGAACGGCGACGGTAGGTTTCATGGGCATAGATTACGCACAGGCGCGTGAGAAAATGGTGGACAATCAGATCCGCCCCAATGACGTAACTGACTACGGTGTCTTGGCACGATTTCTGGAGGTTCCTCGCGAAGCCTTCGTGCCGGAAGCGATGGTTGAACTCGCCTACATAGACGACGACATTGCGCTGCTCGCTGACGGTCACGAGCGGCGCTACGTCCTAAACCCCATGTCCCTGGCCAAACTGGTGCAGCTTGCGGACCCACAACAGGACGAAGTTGTTCTCGATGTCGGATGCGGAACAGGATATTCGAGCGCGATCCTGAGTGGTCTGTGTGAGAGTGTCGTGGCTGTGGAAAGCCGCATGAACCTTCAGGAGAAGGCGCAGCAAACTCTCACGGAACTGGGCTGCGACAATGTGGTGGTGCTGTGCGGTCCGCTCCCCGACGGTTGCCCGGCTGAAGCACCTTACGATCTGATTTTTATCAGTGCTTCGGTGGAGGAAGTGCCAGATGCTCTTCTGAACCAGTTGAAGGAGGGAGGGCGCCTCGTTTGCATCCATGGGGAAGGGACCGCCGGTCAGGCGACCAAGTACATTCGCACCGGCGACACATTCTCCAGAGATCTGGTCAGCAATGCCCCGGGACACCCATTGCCAGGGTTCGAGCGGGAACAGGCCTTCACATTCTAGGTTCGGTTGCTATTTCGCCTGTTGCTTATCTGCACGTCTGACTGCTAGCGCCCTAAACAGTAATGGTTTGTTAACCATATCTCTTTGTGCCGCCGTCAATGACTGACTAGTTTAGGCGCGGTTAAGCCGCCCACCGGTATTTGATTTATCAGATGCCCGGGGCGGCAATTCATAGAATATGACATGCGGGGCAGCCGTGAACTTGAAATTCCGTCAGCATATCAACGCCTTGTTGCAAGTGAAGCCTGGCGCCCAAAGGGGCAAAAACTGGGCTCTCGCGACACTGTCTTCGCTGATTTTGGCGACGTCCGGCGGCGCGGCTGGAGCCGAGTCCCTCCGCGATGCACTCAGCCGCGCATATCAGGCCAATCCGCAGATCAATCGCCAGCGTGCCAGCTTGCGCGCAGCCGACGAAACGCTGCCACTTGCTCGGTCGGGCTTCCTGCCCAACGTCAACGGTCGGATAAGCGGAACGACCACCAATTCCGATGGCCGTGGCTCAAGCCGCGCCTCTGCTGGCATTCAGGTTGACCAGAACCTTTTCAACGGTTTTCGGACGGTCAACTCCATTCGCCAGGCGGAAGCCGGTGTGAGAGCGTCGCGCGCAGGCTTGGCCAACACCGAACTCGGCATCATGCGGGCCGGAGCCATCGCCTACATCAACGTTCTGCGGGACCAGCAACTGGTGAAGCTGCAGAGAAGCAATCTTTCGTTCCTCGATGAGCAGGTTCGGGCTGCGCGCGCGCGCTTCGACGTGGGAGAGGGCACCCGCACAGACATTGCCAGCGCTCAAGCGCAACAGGCGGCTGCCAGGGCGCAGATCAGTTCTGCAGAAGCGACGCTGAGAATCTCTGAGGCTCAATACAGACAAGTGATTGGAGCGGCCCCAACCGGTCTCCAGCCTGTGCGCGTGCCGACCCATCTTGTTCCGGCCAGCCTCAACGCCGCCATCGAGATTGCTCTGGCGAGACATCCGGCCATCAAGGCACAGCAATACGCTGCCGACAGCGAGAAATTCGGCGTCCGCATTGCCGAGGGGGCTCTGCTTCCGTCGCTTGATCTGACGGGCGCGTTGACCGCCACCACCACGGACACGGCGCAGGGCAGCTTCAATGACGCGTCTATCACGGCGACACTGACCATTCCGCTTTTTGCAGGTGGGCGTAACTACGCCAATGTGCGTCAAGCAAAACAGAGACTTTCTGCGGAGCGCATAGGCGTCGATCAAACGCGAGACGAAGTGCGTTTGAACGTGCAGGAAGCTTGGGCGCAGTTGCAAGCCGCTCGCGCCGCCGTATCGGCCAATCGTGCGCAGCTCGAAGCTGGACGACTTGCCTTGGAAGGCGTTGTCGAAGAGCGCAATGTCGGACAGCGCACGACACTGGATGTGTTGGCCTCGCAGCGCACCGTCAATGATGCCCGAATCGGCCTGGCTCAGGCGCAGGCCAATCAAAAGGCGGCTGCATTTGCGGTGGCAGCGTCGACCGGTCGATTGACGGCCCGCTCCATGGGACTTGGCGTCAAATATTACGACGAAACGGCGCATTATGAGCAGGTCAAAGACAAATGGTTTGGTCTCCGGACCCCGTCTGGCCAGTAGTCTCAAAACGGACCGGAAACACAAAAGTCTGTGAGCGAGCGGCTCGTGGGCTCCTCTGATGATGTGCATTGGCGGGCTGCTTTGGTAGTTTGAAGCGAATCAACGGCGTCGGTACGCGCCGCCGTTGGGTTTTGGGAGTTGAGTAGCCATGGCACAGCCAAATCCGACCGCTGAACCGTCGATGGAAGAGATCCTGGCGTCCATTCGCCGGATCATTTCGGATGAGCACAGCGATCAGGCAGAGGAAGCGGTGGCAGCACCGGCTGCCGCTGAGGCCGTTGCCGAAGACAATGCGGCTCCCATACCCATCGCCGATACTATTGAAGACGCGCCGGTTTTTGAGGAGCCCGTGTCAGCCGCAGCGCCGGTCAGCGATGAACCCATGGCTTTGGATGCGCCCGTATCCGATATGGCTGACCTTCCAAGCCCGGCCTCCGCGCCACAGGACGACGTGGCTGAAGAGCCGGTCGAGCTGGATGTTCCGCCAGCGCCAGCGCCATCGTTTGATGATGATGCTTTGCCGCCGCTTGAGCTGACCGAAGAGGCGGCTCTGCCGGAAAGCGATCCGGTTGACGAAGAACCGCTGGTTCTCGATGCGCCGATGGAACCGGCTGAAGGATTTCACGAGCAGCTGACCGATACGGCACTGGCGGAGCTTCCATCCTTGCCCAGCGGGCTATTGGAGCCAGAGACCGATGCCGCAGTCGCGTCGGGGTTCAAACAGCTTGAAGCAGCCCTGGCCAGTCGCAACAAGTCGCTGGAAGATATCACTGACGAAGTGCTTCGGCCCATGGTGAAAACCTGGCTGGACGACAATCTGCCACAGCTCGTTGAGAGATTGGTCCGCGAAGAAATCCAGCGGGTCGCGCGCGGCAACTAGCCCGGATTGAACCAAACTCTCCAGAGTTGCGCCTGACCGGTTGACCTGTCGGGTCCACCTGCGATTTACACCATCAGACTGATTATGATTGGCCACACACGCGTGTCGGCAACGGGATGAACGATGCTCGATAAACACTATGATGCCGCTGCCGCTGAAAAGCGCATTGCAGCCAAATGGGATGAGGCGAGGGCGTTCTCGGCAGGAGCAGGCGCGAGCGAGGGTGCAGATGCCTTCACCATCGTCATTCCGCCCCCCAATGTGACTGGCTCATTGCACATGGGGCACGCGCTGAACAACACGCTGCAGGACATTCTGGTCCGTTACAATCGGATGCGCGGAAAGAACGTGCTTTGGCAGCCGGGCACCGACCATGCAGGCATTGCGACCCAGATGGTGGTGGAACGCCAGCTCAACGCAGACGGAAAAAAGCGTACGGACTTCAGCCGCGATGAGTTCATCAAGAAGGTCTGGGAGTGGAAGGCCGAAAGCGGCAACACGATCTATGGTCAGTTGAAACGCCTCGGCGCGAGCCTCGATTGGTCCCGTGATCGCTTCACCATGGGTGAACCCACCCAAGAGAATGATCAGATGCAGCGCGCCGTCATGGAAGTGTTCGTGCGCCTGTTTGAGGAAGGGCTGATCTACCGCGACAAGAAGCTCGTCAATTGGGACCCGAAGTTCGAGACCGCGATTTCCGATCTCGAAGTTGAGAATGTCGAAGTTGACGGCCACATGTGGCACTTCAAATACCCGCTCGCGGGTGGTGCAACATATGAATATGTCGAGAAGGACGAGGACGGAAATGTCGTTCTGCGTGAGACGCGGGACTACATATCTATTGCAACAACACGGCCTGAAACCATGTTGGGTGATGGCGCGGTGGCGGTTCACCCGACTGATGAGCGCTATGCGCCGATCATCGGTAAGCTCTGCGAAATCCCGGTCGGGCCAAAGGAACATCGCCGGCTGATCCCTATCATCACCGACGAATATCCTGATCCTGATTTTGGCTCCGGCGCAGTCAAGATCACCGGTGCCCACGATTTCAACGACTATGACGTCGCCAAGCGCAACGGCATCCCGCTCTATCGGTTGATGGATACGAAAGGCGCCATGCGCGCCGATGGTGCGCCCTATGCGGATGAGTCTGCTAAGGCAAAGCAGATCGTCGAAAGCGGCGTGCTGCCCGACGCCAACACTGTTGATGCCATCAACATGGTTCCCGAGGAATATCGTGGCCTTGACCGGTTCAAAGCCCGCGAAAGGGTCGTTGCCGACATTACGGCTGAGGGCCTGGCGATCATGGTGGCCGCCGATGACCCGCGTCTGGGCGCGACAAAGGCAAAGGCCGCATCCGATGAGGAGCCAGATGCGCCAGCTTCCGTCCCTCTGGTCGAAGCCAAGAAGATCATGCAGCCCTTTGGTGATCGCTCAAAGGTGGTGATCGAGCCCATGCTCACCGACCAGTGGTTTGCTGACGCCGAGACGCTCGCCAAACCGGCCATCAAAGCCGTGGAGCAGGGGCGGACCAAGTTCGTGCCGTCCAACTGGGACAAGACGTATTTCGAATGGATGCGAAACATCCAGCCCTGGTGCATCAGCCGCCAATTGTGGTGGGGCCATCAGATCCCTGTCTGGTATGGACCCGACGACACGATCTTCTGTGCCCGCACTCAGCTGGAAGCTTATGAGAAGGCCGCCCTCCATTATTCGACGCCTAAGGCAGTAGACGCGCTTGACGCTGTCAAGGCGGGCTCAACGAGCCGCTTTTTGACGCGCGACCCCGACGTTCTCGACACATGGTTCTCATCGGCGTTGTGGCCGTTCTCGACGCTTGGCTGGCCGGACGAGACACCGGAGCTGGATCAATACTATCCGACCTCGGTTCTTTCGACGGCTTTCGACATCATCTTCTTCTGGGTTGCGCGGATGATGATGATGGGGCTGCACTTCACCGGCAAGGAGCCGTTCCACACGGTTTATATTCACGCATTGGTTCGCGCGGCCGACGGGCAGAAGATGTCCAAGTCCAAGGGCAATGGCGTTGATCCCATGGATTTGTTCGACGAGTTTGGCGTCGATGCCGTCCGCTTCACTCTAGCTGCAATGGCCGTGCAGGGGCGCGATCTGAAGCTCGATAGCGGACGCATCGCGGGTTACCGCAATTTTGCAACAAAGCTGTGGAACGCTGCCCGCTTCGCTGAGATGAACGAAGCGAAATTCGATCCTTCCTTCGACCCGGCAACAGCAAATGATCCGATAAACCGCTGGATTCTCAGCAGCTTGTCGACCGCAGTAGACTCAGTTTCCCAAGGCATTGAAAGCTATCGCTTCAACGATGCGGCCAATGATGTCTACCGGTTTGTGTGGAACCAGTTCTGTGACTGGTATCTGGAACTCGCCAAGCCCGTGTTGCAGGGCGATGGAAACGATGCCGCCAAGGCTGAGGCCCGCGCAACGACGGGCTATGTGCTCTCAGCCATCACACGTCTTTTGCACCCGTTCATGCCGTACATCACGGAAGAACTGCACCAGCATCTTCACGGCGAAAGTGCCGGTGTTGCTGCTCTCGCCAGTTGGCCGTCGGCAGATCTGCAAGATCAGTCGGCCAGCTCAGATATCGAGTGGCTGATCGGCTTGGTGAGCGCGGTGCGTTCGGCGCGGTCCGAAATGCGCATCGCGCCCTGCCAGGAAATCGATCTGTTTGTCGTCGGAGCCACTCCCGAAACAGCCGCTCGACTAGCGGCGCAGCGCGACATCATTCAGCGCATGATCCGCGCGCCCAAAGCCGCTATCGCTGAGAGCGTTCCAAGTGGTGCGGTGCAGATCGTCTATGGCGATGCGATGCTTTGTTTGCCCGTTGAGGGGATTGTGGACTTCGCAGCCGAAACCAAGCGCCTCGATGATGAGTTGTCGAAGAACGCCAAGGAAATCGAACGCCTCGAGAAGAAGCTTGGAAATGCGAAGTTCGTTGCCAACGCGCCAGACGAAGTTGTGCAGGAGAATCGCGAAAAGCTGAGCGGATATCGTGCACAAGGTGCGAAATTGGCGGAGGCGCGGGCGCGAATGGCCGCTGTTTGAGGAAATCGGCAGCCATTTAAGACGTTTTCTTACCGTTTTGGCCAAGGGCGTTGTTTTTTTGTCACGGGGGTTTTTGCACTTAGTCCGGGGGTGCCTGAAAACGCCTGACAGGCATCGGAGCCTAAAAACGCGCTTTTCTGGTCGATTTCGGAATCGACCAGTCAATATGCCGTTGCGTCAGGTCTGAAAAAGGCTGTGTTTCTGCCGTCATTCCGCCATGTTGCAAGGGCCCGGCCTATGGTTACTGTGCCGTTGACGTAATCGTAAGTCTGACCACGGGAGATGGTCAGACGCTGACAATGGATCGCAATGCGATTTGGGGAAGGGGCTCACTCATGATCAAAAAGACACTTGGCACCGGCATCCTGGCAGCTTCCGCCGCGGCCTTGATGGCAACTTCTGCCACCGCTGGCGGATATGGCCGTGGTTCGGTCGACGTTGCACCGCTTCTCGGTGACGGGCTGACCGCAGGCGGCGGCTTCACAATCGTATCACCGACACGGCGCATCACCGCGGTGAACGGCACAGCCACAACGGGCAATGCCAGAACCGACTTCGCCAGCACCTATGTTGTTCCAAACGCCTTTGCGTCTTCGCCGATTGCTGGTTCTGAAGCGCGGTGCATGGCTGGATACACCCAGCCCTATGGCGCTAAGGCCGATTACGGTTCTGCACAAATTCTGACAGCAGCCGTCACCGGGACCGGTCAACCAATCAGCACGACAACGGCCAATGAGCTTTCGTCCCACGAGTTGGGTCTGACTTGTTCTTACGGCTTCGATGCTGGCCCCGTGAAGGCTTACATCATCGGCGGAGCTTTTGCTCAGTATGTCAGCTATACCGAAACCAAAGGCGCGATCGTTGGAGGGAACTTCACCGATAACATTGCCAACCTGAGCGGCGACGATACCGGATTCGGTTATCGCGTCGGTCTCGGCATCTCCAAAGAAGACATCGCCCTCAAGGCGAGCCTGGTTTATCGCTCCCGCGTCAATCACAACGTGACCGGAACACAGACACTCGGCCCCATAGCAGCAGCGGGTGCTGCAGCCTCGTCTACGCTTACAGCGGCCCAACTGGCTGGCACATATGGTTTTACAGCCGCAGCCACCACGCCTCAGAGCTTGAAGCTGTCCTTCCAGACTGGCATCGCTCCGAAGACCCTGTTGTTCGGTTCGGTTGAGTGGACAGACTGGAGCGTTCTTCAGCAAGTGCAGGTTCTTGGTAACGGCACCGGTACTGCGACAGCCGCCGCTCTTGTGAACGGTCGCCCCACACCGGGTTCTCCAACGATCGACGCGTTCTTCCGTGATGGTTGGACGGTCAACATTGGTGCTGCCCGTCAGCTGACCGAGAAAGCTTCTATTCTGGGTGCTTACACCTGGGATCGTGGAACGGGCAGCGGTCGCAGCGGCTTCTCCGACACCCACACGCTGGCTGCTGGTGTGAACTACAAGGCCAATGACAACCTGTCTGTGCGTGCCGGTCTGGCCTACAGCTATCTGACGTCGGTCACTTACAACACCACGGACATTGCCAACAATGCCGTGACGGTGACCAACGGCGCCGGAAACGCACTCGCAGGCGCGCTCAGCGTAAGCCTGACGTTCTAAGTTTGCGGACAAGAGCATTGCAAAGCCCGGCCATCTGGTCGGGCTTTTTTTGTTTGGAAGTTCTTTAATGTGACGGTCCTGCAACAGACGCTCATTTTCCTGCTGCAGGGCAGCGGAGCCGTTTCAAACCTGTCCGGTTTCGGCCACAAAGCGGCATTGAGAAACAAGCGCGCGTAAGCCGCGTGGTCTAAGGGGCTGGTACATGGCAGACAAAACGACAACCATCATTGGTGCCGATGGCAAGTTTGATAAGAACAAGCTGCCCAGCCGTCATGTGACCGTCGGCCCCAGGCGCGCGCCTCACCGGTCTTATTACTATGCCATGGGCCTGACCACCGAGCAGATCGGCCAGCCCTTCGTCGGCGTCGCATCGTGCTGGAATGAGGCTGCCCCCTGTAACATCGCCCTTATGCGTCAGGCGCAGGCAGTGAAGAAAGGGGTGTCCGCCGCAGGTGGCACGCCGCGTGAGTTCTGCACCATCACCGTGACCGACGGCATTGCCATGGGCCACCAGGGCATGAAGTCGTCCCTCGTCAGCCGGGACGTCATTGCTGACTCGGTAGAACTGACGATGCGCGGACATTGCTATGACGCGCTGGTGGGCCTTGCCGGTTGCGACAAGTCTCTGCCGGGAATGATGATGTCCATGGTGCGTCTCAACGTGCCTTCAATTTTCATCTATGGCGGTTCCATCCTTCCGGGCAATTTCAAGGGCAACCCGGTTACCGTTCAAGATGTGTTCGAGGCTGTTGGCCGCCACTCCGTCGGTGAGATGAGCGATGAAGATCTGGCCGAGCTGGAACAGGTGGCTTGCCCGTCTGCCGGAGCCTGCGGTGCGCAGTTCACCGCCAACACCATGGCAACCGTGTCGGAAGCCATCGGTCTGGCGCTGCCTTATTCTGCCGGCGCCCCGGCGCCCTACGAGATCCGCGACCGCTTCTGCATGACGGCTGGTGAGCAGGTCATGGATCTGATCGCCAGGCAAATCCGCCCACGGGATATTGTAACGCGCAAAGCCCTCGAGAATGCCGCAACCGTTGTGGCCGCGTCCGGCGGGTCGACCAATGCTGCGCTCCATTTGCCTGCGATTGCCCACGAATGCGGCATCGATTTCACGCTGTTCGATGTGGCGGACATCTTCAAGCAAACGCCATACATCGCCGATCTGAAACCAGGCGGAAAATATGTTGCGAAAGACATGTTCGAGGTCGGAGGCATCCCGCTTCTCATGAAGACCTTGCTGGACGGCGGTTTCATGCATGGCGATGCGATGACCGTCACTGGACGCACCATGGCGGAGAACATGGAAGCGGTGAAATGGAATGACGATCAGGACGTCGTCTACCCATCGACCAATCCGATCACACCGACTGGCGGCGTAGTTGGCCTGAAGGGCAATCTGGCTCCTGAAGGCGCAATCGTGAAAGTCGCGGGGATGAAGAACCTGCAGTTCTCGGGTCCCGCCAATTGCTTTGACTGCGAGGAAGACGCGTTTGATGCGGTCAATGAAGGCAAGATCGAAGCCGGACAGGTGATTGTGATCCGCTATGAGGGGCCAAAGGGCGGCCCAGGAATGCGCGAAATGCTGCAAACCACAGCGGCGCTTTACGGCCAGGGGCTGGGCGACAAAGTGGCATTGATCACCGATGGCCGCTTCTCGGGCGCAACGCGTGGTTTTTGCATCGGCCATGTGGGACCTGAAGCTGCGGTTGGCGGTCCTATCGGTCTTCTCCGCAATGGTGACACTATTTCAATTGATGCTGTGGCAGGAACGATGGAAGTGGAGCTGACCGACGAAGAGTTGGAAAAGCGCCGGTCCGAATGGTCTCCGCGCGCCAACGACTACGGCAAGTCGGGAACGCTTTGGAAATATGCCCAGACGGTTGGACCAGCCGTCAATGGCGCTGTGACACATCCAGGTGGAGAGGCAGA
>JBCBXA010000130.1:0-6606 GCA_039816825.1 Pseudomonadota bacterium
CTGAATGTCGCTTCCTAGCCATGCCAAATCCCCCTCTCGCCGCCAATGTAATGGCCCAGTTCTAGGGGGGAAGGACAACCCTACGTCATTGAATGGGCTGGCAAGCCGGTTGCGAACGTCAGGAAGGGCCTAGAGGCAGCGGGCAAACGATGTGGGTTGGATTGGGTAACCTCTCATGTATTCCGCCACAGCGCCGCCGTGTGGATGGCTGAGGCCGGAACGCCCATGGCGGAGATTGCCCAATATCTCGGCCACTCCAGCACGACCATCACTGAGAAGCACTATGCCAGGTTCTCACCGGACTACCTGCGCAAACCAGCCGAAACACTGGTTGTCGGCTACTGACTTGGTATCAAGCGCACCAAGGAGCACTCTAATGAATTCGCAGAGAAGCCCGGAATTACTGGTGCTGCTGGGGAGATTTGAACTCCCGGCCTCTCCATTACCAATGGAGTGCTCTACCCCTGAGCTACAGCAGCATACCGTTTGTCGGCTGGCGGCGCTTGTGCCATAGGCCAAACAGGCTGGCAAGGCGCTGCAGTGGCGCTTTTTGCACGAAGTTTGAGCCTGACACGCTGCCGCAACACAGGGAGGCCAGACACTGGCAAACTCAGACAACAAAGCCGGTCAATCCGGCCCCGGAAAAGACGAAAAGTCGGAACGCGCGAAACGGCTGGCAGCGGAGCTTCGGGCCAATCTGAAGCGACGCAAGTCACAGGTGCGGGCCAAGCAGGGTAATGCCGCGGCGAGCGATGCACCAGGACACGATGAGACCTGACCAGCGCTGAGAGGCATCTTGCCAGCCTTCGGCATCACAAGGTAGATGGTGCCAACGCTTGGTTGCGATGTTCTGCCGCCGTTTAGCCACGGTAAGAGCCTACCGCACCGCCTGCACCTGTTGGGGCCGCCCCACTTCTGACTTTCAAGGACTTCTGCATGGACCGCATTCGCATCATCGGCCAAACCGGGCCGCTGCAAGGCACCATTCCGATCTCAGGCGCGAAGAACGCGGCTCTGCCGCTCATGATTGCGAGCCTGCTAACCGACGAAACTCTGACGCTTGAGAACGTGCCGCGTCTGGCTGATGTCGAGAGTCTGATCCGCATTCTGTCCAACCATGGGGTCGACTATTCGGTGCAGGGGAAACGCTCCGGTCAATCGACCCTGACAGGTCAGACCATCAACTTTACCGCCACCAATATTGTCGACACACGGGCACCCTATGAGCTGGTGTCAAAGATGCGGGCGAGTTTCTGGGTCATTGGCCCGCTTCTGGCGCGCGCCGGCGAATGCCAGGTCTCGCTGCCGGGCGGCTGCGCCATCGGCACACGACCCGTGGACCTGTTCCTGGAAGTGCTCAGCGCGCTGGGCGCGGAGATCGACGTCAATGCAGGCTATGTGAATGCCAGCGCGAAGGGCGGCCTTAAAGGCGCGACCTATCGTTTTCCGAAGGTCTCTGTCGGCGCAACCCACGTGGCACTGATGGCGGCCAGCCTGGCGAAAGGCACAACGGTGCTGGAAAATGCCGCCATGGAGCCGGAGGTTGTCAATCTGGCGGAGTGCCTGAACGCCATGGGTGCCAAAATCTCCGGCATCGGCACTGGAACCGTTACCATTGAGGGCGTCGCCCGACTGCACGGCGCCCGTCACAAAGTGGTTGCAGACCGCATTGAGACCGGCACATACGCCATGGCCGTTGCCATGGCTGGCGGAGACGTATTGCTTGAGAACACGGACGCGGGTCTGCTGCAAAAGGCGCTGGACACAATGGCCTTGACCGGAGTGGACGTGACAGCCGAAGGCTCCGGTCTGCGGGTCAAGCGAAACGGGTCTGGCATCCGTGCAGCTGACATGACCACGGCGCCCTTTCCCGGTTTCCCCACCGATCTGCAGGCCCAGTTCATGGGCCTGATGACCATGGCGGAAGGCACGTCGCGGATCACTGAGACCATCTTTGAAAACCGCTTCATGCACGTACAGGAACTGGCACGGCTGGGCGCTGATATTTCGCTCGATGGTCAAACGGCCACCGTCACCGGCGTGACAAAGCTCACCGGCGCCCCGGTGATGGCAACCGATCTTCGCGCTTCGGTCAGCCTTGTCATAGCCGGGCTGGTGGCCGAAGGCGAAACGACGGTGAGCCGTGTTTACCATCTGGACCGCGGTTTCGAGCGCCTCGAGGACAAGCTCGGCGCATGCGGAGCACAAATCGAACGGATTTCGAGCTGACGCCATGGCACAGCGCCCCAAGCCCGCTCAAGTCACACACGCAAAAATGGCGCGGTTGATGGCCCTGGATGGTGATGATCTGACGGTCATCTCCGCCCACGTCCAGGACGCGGTGACCCAAGCCGCCCGTTTTGAGTATGACGCGAAGTCCAAGAGCTTTGCCTTCGACATGAACCGATTTGTCTGGGAGCAGGCAGCACCAAAAACCTGGTGGCCCTTCGGCTCGCAGGGCAGCGAGGCCGGTGAAAGGCGCAATGCAGTTCTTCACTTTGCGCGGGTGGAGGGCGTTGAAACGCAAGGCCTTACGCTGGGCTCCACCGATACGCTTTCGCTTCTGTCAGTCGGGTTCATGCCTGGAGAAGATCCGTCCGGGACCATCGAACTCACATTTGCAGGTGAGGCCGCGGTTCGTCTTCGTGTCGAGTGCGTGGAAGCCATGTTGACGGATATGGGCGGCGCCTGGGCCGCAGTTGCGCGCCCTTCCCACGGGCTGTAACACCGCCCCAGAGGTGCGCAAGGTCCGCGCCAGAGTCTTTTCCGGAGCAAGTCTTGGCCGCACGTCTTACCACTTCCGACAGTGACTTTGATGATCGCTTTGCCGCGCTCCTCGCTGGCAAACGCGAGGTCTCCGAGGACGTGTCGACAATCGTCGCCGGCATCATTTCCGATGTCAGGCAACGTGGCGACGAAGCGGTGTTGGAGCTGACCAACCGTTTTGACCGCACCAACTACGCCTTGGAAAACCTGCGCGTTGGCCGCGACGAGATTGAAGCTGCCTATGAGGCCGTCGACACTGCCACCGTCGACGCTCTTCGCTTCGCCCATGAGCGCATCACCAAACACCATCAGCGCCAGAGGCCGTCGGACGATCGGTACACGGATGACCTGGGGGTCGAACTTGGCTCTCGCTGGACAGCCATCGATGCCGTGGGGCTCTATGTCCCGGGCGGCACGGCAGCCTATCCCTCGTCCGTTCTCATGAATGCGGTGCCTGCTCAGGTGGCTGGTGTGCCACGGATTGCGATGGTGACGCCGATGCCAGACGGCGTGGCTAACCCGCAGGTGCTGGTGGCGGCCGACATTGCTGGTGTGACAGAGATTCACCGCATTGGTGGGGCACAGGCCGTCGCAGCTCTGGCCTACGGCACGGTGAGCATAGAGCCTGTGGCAAAGGTTGTAGGCCCAGGGAATGCTTTTGTCGCGGCGGCCAAACGCGAAGTGTTCGGACAGATCGGCATCGACATGATCGCCGGTCCCTCAGAGGTACTGGTGATTGCCGATGCTTCGAACGACGCCAATTGGATGGCTGCCGACCTGCTGGCACAGGCGGAGCATGACACGGCTGCGCAGTCCATTCTCATCACCGACAGCAAGCGGTTTGCCGATGCCGTGGAAGAAGCGGTTGAGGGTCAACTCAAAGTCCTGCCCCGCACCGATGTAGCCCGGGCAAGCTGGACCGATTTTGGCGCCATCATCGTGGTCGAGGACTTGATTGAGGACGCGCCTGCCCTCGCCAACCGTATTGCGGCAGAGCATCTGGAACTGGCTGTAGATGAGCCCGACACTCTGTTGGAGCGTATCCGCAATGCGGGCGCGGTGTTCATGGGCCGCCATACGCCGGAAGCGATCGGCGACTATGTGGGCGGCTCAAACCATGTGCTTCCAACGGCACGATCCGCGCGTTTTTCGTCTGGCCTCGGGGTTCTCGACTTCATGAAGCGAACCTCGATCCTGCGCTGCGGGCCCGACCAGTTGCGCGCCCTTGGTCCTGCCGCCATCACGCTGTCAAATGCCGAAGGACTGAATGCCCATGGGCGTTCGGTCTCTATCCGGATGAACATCTGAAATGGCAGACAAGACCAGCCGCCTCGTGGACATTTCGCTTGACCCGGCGTCGTTTGGCAGAGCCACGCCAGACGTCGAGCACGAGCGGGCCGTCGCGATCTACGATCTACTGGAATTGAACGAATTTCATCCGGTGGGTCGCGAACCCGGAGACTGTGCACTTTCGCTGTCCGTCTTTGAGCAGAAGCTGGTCTTCGACATTGAGATCCGCCCGTCGGGCGAGCGGGTCACGCATATTCTCTCGTTGACACCGTTCAAGAATGCCATCCGCGATTATCAGATGATCTGCGACAGCTACTATGACGCCATTCGGACCGCCTCGACCAACCGGATCGAAAGCATCGATATGGCCCGTCGCGGCGTGCACAATGAAGCGTCGGAACTGTTGCAGGAAAGGCTGGCGGGCAAAATTGAGATCGATCACGACACAGCGCGCCGACTGTTCACCCTGATATCCGCACTCGGGCCAGCAGGTTAGCCCATGACCGGTATCAGTTCAGTCCTGTTCGTCTGCTCGCTCAATCAGGTACGCTCACCCATGGCAGCCACGATTGCCCGTGGTCTGTTTGGCAAACACTTGTTTGTTCGGTCTGCGGGCATCCAGAAGGGCTCGGAAGACCCGATTGTCACGCGAGTCTTGGGCGAGTTGGACATGCCGATCATCCGGTCAGAGCCCAAGGACATCACCGAGCTCGCTGACGCCAATTTTGACCTCGTCATCGTGCTGTCGGACGCGGCTTTACCCCACATTGAGAAGTGGGCGGCGGACAAGAGCCTCGAGCTCGAATATTGGCCCACTGATGACCCGACCCAGGCGACGGGCAATCAGAACCAGGTGCTGGATGCTTACCGGACAATTCGGGACCGTTTGACATCTCGAATCCGGGATCGGTTTGCGTCAGACGGTCGATCCTAAGCCTGTGCTGCTCCAGAGGTTCACATTGCGGGTGGCTTGGGCTAGCTTCCGCGCCAACTTCAGACCGGGCTTTCCTACCCGCTCTTTCTTACAATATAGGCAGGGCAACCGCTCTGTTTTCATCTCCGCGCGCGTGGAACGCGCAAAACAAGAGGCCCCATGGCTAAAGAAGAAGTACTCGAATTCCCTGGCGTGGTCGTGGAACTGCTGCCAAACGCGACTTTTCGCGTAAAACTCGAAAACGACCACGAAATCGTTGCGCACACCGCAGGACGGATGCGCAAGAACCGAATTCGCGTCCTCGCCGGCGACAAAGTGCTGGTGGAAATGACGCCTTATGATCTGACCAAGGGTCGGATCACTTACCGCTACAAGTAATCCGGTGGCTGCGGACCCCGACGGCAAACAGACGCTTGTTCTAGCGTCCGCTTCTCCGCGTCGACTGCAATTGCTGCAGCAGATCGGCGTTGAGCCAGATCATCTGATTCCCGCCGACGTGGACGAGACGCCCGCCAAGGCGGAAGTTCCGAGATCTCTCGCCAAGCGACTTGCCCGCACCAAAGCGGACGTTGCCTCGCATCTGGTCACGCGCCGGGCGGAGCAGGATGACCAAGATTGGGGCGACACCTATATCGTGTCAGCCGATACCGTCGTGGCCGTGGGGCGGCGCATCCTGCCCAAGACAGAACTGCTCGACGAAGCCATGTCGTGCCTTTCACTTCTCTCCGGCCGGAACCACAAGGTGTTCACCTCGGTCTGCGTTGTCACACCGACGGGCGCGGTGCGCCAGAAGCTGGTGGAAACGAAAGTGCGTTTCAAGCGACTGTCTCGGGAGGAACGAGACAGCTATCTGGCTTCCGGCGAATGGCGCGGCAAGGCTGGCGGATACGCCATTCAGGGACTTGCAGGCAGCTTTGTGGTGAAGCTTCAGGGTAGCTATTCTTCGGTCGTGGGTTTGCCCTTGTCGGATACAGTGAATCTGCTGACGGGAGATGGCTACCGAATGCACCATAAGTGGGTGGAAGGCGTCTGATATGCCCGATGGCAAAGATGTCGCGACCAATAATGTGACGCCACTGCGCAAGTCAGTGCCCTGCCCCGTCTGCGGAAAGCCTTCTTCAAGGGCAGACTACCCCTTCTGTTCAGCACGCTGCCACGACTTGGACCTCAATCGCTGGTTGACCGGGGGCTATCGGATAGAGGCAGTCGAAGCAGAAGTTTCAAGCGACGAGCCCGATCAGACCTGACCGGCGAAGACGCTCGTACGAACAGTGGCAGAAGCACTCGCAAGAACACTGGCAAAAACACTGGCAACCCTCGCCAATTCGGCTGGACAGCATTCCTGCTGTTTCCTATAAGCCAGCAGTCGGGGTCGAGCGCCCCAGTATGCCCGGATAGCTCAGTTGGTAGAGCAGCGGATTGAAAATCCGCGTGTCGGTGGTTCGAATCCGCCTCCGGGCACCACTTCTTTTACAGAACTGACCCTAAGCACCTGACCTGGCAGCTCGCCATGACAGCAGGATCGAGCCCGCGTAAAGCGCCGTCAGGGCGACCATGGAATACCAGGGATAGGTGAACAGCACCGCCGTGGCAAAGACCGCGGCGAGCAGCACAAG
>JBCBXA010000131.1:0-6401 GCA_039816825.1 Pseudomonadota bacterium
TACTCTATATCCCGTACTCGTGGTCGGGAAGAGGAGTACAAGTTGGCCATACGTCTGAACGTTTAAGCCTCGACACCATTAACGGAAGCCCTGAAGGGCTTCTTTTTTTGGTCAAGCGGCACACCCTTGTTTGTCATGTAAGAAGAATCCCACGACTAACGCACTTTTTTGGAACAATTCGATACCCTTTGGTTTTACGCATGACCAATCACAACTGTATTTGAATGGAGCTAATATCCAATTTGGCGCGCCTTAAAACGCTTCGTTTGTTCGCTGGCGGTAGATCGCGTGTTAGGTCGATAATTTCCTATAAATTTCATCTCGGTTGAGGTGCCCCTAGTTTTCTAGACGCCTGCCTCGTTCAGTTTCTGCTGCCTGATCTCGAATTCAACGGGCGACAGCATGCCGTTGTTCGTGTGCTTGCGCTTCGGATTGTAGAACATCTCGATGTATTCGAACACGTCCTGCCTTGCGGCATCGCGCGTTGGGTAGGTACGACGTCGGATACGCTCCCGTTTCAGAAGCTGGAAAAAGCTCTCGGCGACCGCGTTGTCGTGGCAATTCCCGCGCCGGCTCATGCTGGCTACGAGGCCGTGCTGGCCGAGAAAGGATTGCCATTCGCGGCTGGTTAACTGCGAGCCTTGATCTGACTGGATCGTGACCTGGTCGGACGGTTTACGTCGCCAGACGGCCATCAGCAGGGCTTGGAGCGCGAGGTCCGTCGTCATGCGCGATTGGGCCGACCAGCCGACCACCCGGCGAGAGAATAGGTCGATGACCACACACAGATACAGCCAACCCTCATGGGTCCTGATGTAGGTGATGTCGGTCACCCAGACCTGATCGGGCAGAGACGTCGCGAAGCACTGCTCCAGCCTGTTCTCTGCAACCACTCCGGGCTTGCCGCCATATCGGCCAGGGCGGCGCCTATAGCCGATTTGCGCGGCGATCCCGGCCAGCGATGCCAACCGGGAAACACGGTTCTCTGAGATGCGTTCGCCTTGGTCAGGCAGATCCTCCGTCAGCTTGCGATAGCCGTAGACCTTGCCACTCTCTGCCCAGGCCTGCCGGATCAACTCGGTCTGCCGCGCATCCTCCTGCGCACGATGGCTCACTGGTTCCTTGAGCCAAGCATAGAAGCCGGAGAAATGGACCCGCAGCACCCGGCACATGGCCCGGACGCCGAACTCCGCACGATGCGCCCGGATGAAGGCGTACTTCATTGGGACTCGCGCGCGAAGTACGCCGTTGCCTTTTTTAGAATGTCGCGCTCCTCGGTCACCCGAGCCAGCTCGCGCTTAAGGCGCTGGTTCTCGGCCTCGTGGTCCACGCCCGGCTTCGGCACAGGCTCTCCGAACAGCTTAAGCCACTTGTAGAGTGAATAAGGACTCACTCCCAAACGCTTCGAGACTTCCCGAACCGGGTACCCGCGCTCCTTGATCTGATGCACCGCATCCCGCTTGAACTCGTCGCTGTAATTGCTTGTCCCCATCTCGGCCTCCTAGCCTCAAAGTTAGGGGGCAAAGCGTCTACAAGTCTAGGGGCACCTCAAGGATTGAACCTTATTGGTGTTCGTGACTGCTAGACAACTTATTTGTTGGTTGTCAGACTCTCAAGAGCACTACTAATTTCGTCAGCAGTTCGACTTCTGTCTCGGTCTGCTCCACCACACAGGACACTTAGTGTCTTATCAACGTCTTAGAGCCAATTTTGTGGCTCTAAGACTAGATATTTTCCGATTAGAATACGGTTCGAGAACGCCACTTCGGCGATCCGGCGCTTTTTCGTCGGATCGGCAATTTCGTAAGTAAGGCTAAGGCTTTTTACCAGTTCGAGAAATTTCTCCACGCGTCCAACGACTAGGTCAACCGACCCAACTTTGGCGCGGTTTTCTTCCAGCTGTTGGCGCTCATCGACCAGTCGTTCCTTGCGCTGTTGGAACGTCTCTTTGTCGATGAGGCCATCCAGCAGCGCGTCGGTGAGTTTTTCTAGCCGGGCGTCGACACTGCTCATCTGAAGCTCAAGAGCCTTCGCATTTGCTTCTGGGTTGTGTTTGTTGATGTGCTCTCGGAGCCGCGTTCTAAGAACCTGGTAGTCTTTTTCAGAGACCTCCAACTTGCCGAGTGCAGAACCGATCTCGGCTTCCACTTGGTCAACCCGGATTGATTTACCCGGGCAGCCTTTGGTGTGGCAGCGCATATAGACGCGACCCTTTTGCAGCTCTCCGATTAAGTTGCGCTGACATGCGCCACAAGTGATCAGCCGTCGGTAGGTATGGTTATGTCGCGTCTGCTTTTTGTGTTGGCGGTCGGACTTTAGCTCTTGCACGAGCCTGAACAGACTGCGGGTGATAATCGGTTCGTGGACGCCTTTGTACCGCCGCCCGGATCGTTTCATGATGATCTCGCCATGGTAGAACCGATTGCTCAGCAGAATCTCGAGACAGCCTTTGGTGATCGGCTTGCCAGAGCGGTTGCGGAAGCCACGCTGCCGTAGTTCAGCCAACAAGCCGCGCAACGAGTATTGTTGCGTGGCGTAGAGCTCAAACGCCTGGCGCACATATGGCGCGCGTTCAGGATCGAGCGCTTTCGGTTTGCCGGCGCCCTGATCGAGATACCCGATCGGGGCGGCGAATGGGAACAGTCCTTGCTTGAGGCGTCCTTCAATGCCCTTCAAACACTCTTCGCGGAGATTGCGCACGTAATCGGCGGCAATAACAGCCTGGATATCGGCTGTGAGGCGTCCACCGCGAGAGCGCAGATCGAGGCTTTCATGGGCGAAGCGAACGTCGATGTTTTGATCCAGCAATTCCCCCACCAAGGCCCAATCGGCGAAGTTGCGGGCCGAGCGGTCGATTTTATGCACGATGAGGCCGGCACCTTCCCCGCGCCGGAGCCTGGAAATGACTTCGTTGAAGACCGGCCGACCGCGCTTAGCGGCCGTTTCCTTCTCTTCGTACCAGGTACTGACAACAAGACCATGCTTTGAAGCGTAGGCGCTGATCGCGTCGCGTTGCGCTTCAAGCGATACGCCATCACCCTGTTTGACCGTGGAGACACGGGTATACGCTAGGTAGCTAGACATACCGGATTTTAGATGTCATCTGACTCTAGCAAATCCTCGTCGTATGTCGAGACTTCCCAGGGCCAACGGTCCTCCCGCAACAGGTCGTAATACAGCTCCAGGCAGATCTGCAGGTAGGCGTCTAATAGGTCTTGGTCATTCATCACCTCATGCTATCGGACGAGGAGCAACGGTCTAGCAGGCCCAGCATCCCTAGCCCTGATGGGCCGGATACATAGACGCCGAGAACGCCTTGCTGCGTGTGCCATTGACCATCATTTGCACCACCACCCGGTGGTTCGGCTGATTGCTCAAATCATGCGCGGTGTATGGCGGCACTGAGCGTTCCAGGTGCAGCGCATCGCTGAGACCGGTTCGGAAGATCGCCGTACTGCCGACATTGCCTTCGAGCGCCTCACGCACCGCCAGGCTGCTCTGAGAGCGGTGCTGTTGCGCCAAAACGAGAGCCAAGCCGTATTTGCGGGCCTCAGCGAGCAGTCCGGCAAAGGCCGCGGTCGTGAAAGAATGGTACTCATCGGCGTAGAGAAAAAACGGACGACGGGCGACTGTGGGCAAGCTATGCCGAGTGAGCGCCGCGTGCATGAGGCTGCTGGTGATCAAACCACCGAAAACGTTGGTCACATCTGCACCCAAACGTCCTTTCGCTAGGTTCACGATCAATTGCCCGCCGGTATCCATGAGAGAACGGAAGCGCAGCGGCTCCTTCGGCTCGCATAGCGCCGTCCGTACCTGTGGCTGGGCTAGGAAGGCGCCCAGCTTATTGGCGATCGCCGAGACCCCATCGGCGCTCGTTTGATAATTCATCTGCGGGTATTCGTGTTTCCAGAAGAGCCGGACTTGCTCATCCGTGATCTGCTCCACCACCTGTCGACGGAAGCCTTTCCAGATGAGCAGCTTTAGGATGTCCTGCAGGTTGGCACTTGGTTGCTCGAGCAGCGCCAGGATCGAATAGCGCAGCAGGTGCTCCATCCGCGGGCCCCAGGCGTCAGACCATCGCGCTTTGAGAGTCTCGATCAAGCCAGAGGCGACCAGCGGTCGATGAGCAGCGCCGACCGGAGCAAGGGGGTTATATCCCAGCTGGCAGGACGGATCAGCGATATCCCAGTAGAGGTGTGAGCTCGGCAATCCTCTATGCAACCCTTCCGCCAGATCGCCGTGGGGATCGAGTAGACAAAAGCCACGAGCGGCCACCACGTCTTGCCAAATCAAGTTGTGCAATAAGGTCGACTTGCCCGTGCCTGTTTGGCCCAGCAGCGCCATGTGGAAAAGCCGGTCGGGCTGCAAGAGACCGAACGGGACCGGGGCGCTGTACCGTTGATAGGCCAAGCCGAGCACAGAGAGTGACATGCTCCTGATTGTCGGGCATGCGACGATCCGCTTGTAGCAGGTGGGCTATCGCCCCAGTTGATATCGCAGCTGCTTTGCGAAGCACCGGAGCACAGGCAATATTCACGAAGATAGAAACCCAGACCCATCGCCGGTCGCCAAGAGCACGGGATGCCCCCGCGCTCTTGACCGGAAGGAGATGGGTCATGGGATTGTTCCCCGAAGAAGAGATTAAGGAGAATGTTGGCTCCGTACCCCGATGTGCCACATGCGGATCAGAACGCGTCGTCAAACACGCCTGGGCGTGTTGGAACCAAGCAGCGGGTATGTGGGAGCTCGAAGAAACGTTTGACCACGAGCATTGCCATCAATGCGAGGCAAAGACGCGGCTGGTTTGGTCTGCGCCGCCTCTGCCATCACCTCTTAGGATAAGAGAGCTGAATGACCGCCTCCGTTGCGAAGGCCGAGGCAATGGGCGTTGGGTTGTAACGAGTGGCGTGCAGGCTGTTGGGGATGAGTTCGTACAAGCCGCTATTCTGGCTGTCCGCGACTTCGACGACTTCAGCCAAGATAACGATCCGCACGGCGAGCACGACTTCGGCGCAGTGGACGTCGATGGTGAACGCCTGTTCTTCAAAATCGATTACTACGCGCCGGACCTATCAGCCGGGAGCGAAAACCCTGCCAATGAGGGGCTGACGCACAGGGTGCTGACTGTGATGTTGGCGTCGGAATACTAGCCTCACGACGGCACAAGATAGCAGGGGTGCACCTGCCTAAGAGTATAAAAGGCTGCCAAACAAATTTGGCGGCTTTTCAAAAAAATAAGCTCGAACGCTCTATAAATCGGCTTTTAAGGGAATAAGGTGGTTGAGCCTTGTTTCTGATAATAAATGGCCGAGATCGAAAGGTCTGTAACTATTACGGAGATCTTCGAGCGCGTTTTCTTGGGTCGCTATTTTTAAAAGCAATCCACTATTTATCAATAGACTTCTCAATGTATCCAACAACTTCACCCAAAGTCTTGACCTTGGAATAGTCACCGGTTTCGATATCGATATCATATCGAGTTTCAAATTCGAATATCACTTGAAATACGTCGAGCGAGGTGATCCCGAGTTCGTCGAATAACATATCATCGTGCATTTCTCCTCTAGAAAGAGATGACACACCCTCCAACAAGTCTAGAACTTCTTTGCGCACCAATGACATCTACTACAATTACACTTGACTTAGCACCGGAGGATTGAACTTTGGATCTCTAGCTTTTTCCCTTGCGTTAGCGCCATGAATGTAGGCGATGGTCATGGTATCTGACCCAGGCCGAGCTTGAAGGATTCGACCCACATCATTTGGAAATACATTGGTACGAAGGTCATGCCCGATTTTCAACGCATCCCCAAATGGAGCAATAAAATCAATGATCCAAGATCGCTTTCCTGAAACCCAATCGTTGGGTGTTAGGCTTTGAGTATTGCGCACATAGGCTAGCTCAACATCATCGCTCATATGCGCCCAGGTAACTAGGCCCACCGGCTGCATTCCGCGATGATACAACCGGTACTGCTTATGTCTCAACGGAGGCAGCACCCATCTGTGCAGGCTGCTCATCGCCCAATTTCTGTGTAGTGAGGACATCGAATAGAGCCACACCATCTGACCAAAGACCGCAGAACCGGTGCCATCATCAGGCAAAGGTTCGAAGAATTTTGGGTGTTCGTCGCGCTTAGACAAAGTCGAAATCTGAACTCGACAAGCTCAACGCATTGACATTTTGCAACGTAATTGTGTCGTCAAAGTCATAGGTTACGATGGTATTTGCACCGACTTGTTGAACATCCAAGTCTGGAATGCCCGAGCCCGGGAGATCAAAAACCAACTTGTCGGCTCCGACCTCGAAATCAGTGATCACGTCATGGCCGTCGTCTTCGTTGAAGATAAAGCAATCGTCACTGGCGCCGCCCGTCATTGTGTCGTCCCCAGAGCCACCG
>JBCBXA010000132.1:0-6380 GCA_039816825.1 Pseudomonadota bacterium
GGTGCAGGTCCGGCTGGTGGAAGCGGCTCCAGTAGCAGGCGCACTGCGCTTTGATATGGTCAGTGAAGGCAAATCGGGCTACGGGCTGGAAAGGTCGCGCCGGACAAACCAAATGAAGAGTAAGAGAGGCCGGCAGTTCTCTCGACCCAGCGCACGTAGAGGCGGACCAAAGCGCCGCCGCGGCTAGGAATGAAAATGGCTGACGTTCAACAAGTCTTTGGCAATCTGGACGCGGATCCGAACAAACGCGGCAGGCGCATGGCGATGTTTCGTGGCTGGCGCGGCAAGTGCCCGAATTGCGGCGAAGGCAAGCTCTTTCAAGGTTATTTGGCCAGCACAGAAACTTGCGCGCCTTGCGGTGAGGAACTGTACCATCACCGGGCAGACGATTTCCCGGCCTATTTGGTGATCTTCATTATTGGCCACACGCTCATTCCTGCCTTCCTGGCGGCCTATTTCTTCATCGATATGGGCCCGTGGGCACAGGTAGCGCTTTGGCTGCCACTCACGATCGTGGCAACGCTCTACCTGCTACCGCGAGTCAAAGGCGCTGTGATCGGACTTCAATGGGCCCTTCGGATGCACGGGTTCGGCGGCCGTGACGAGGACACGTACGAGCTGTGACCAGTCAGATCCCCCTTCTCGACTGGCGGACCTTCCAAACCGACGAAGCGAAATTTGTTGCCGAACTCGGCGCGGCTTGCCGTGACACGGGCTTTTTTCTTCTCAAAGGGCACGACGTTCCACCAAGCCTTATCGAAGATGTCTTTGCGCAGTCGCAAGCGTTCTTTGAGTTGCCAGAAGCTCAGAAGGCACCGTTTGATATCTACGAATCGCCTGCAAACCGGGGCTGGTCTCGCGTTGGATCGGAGAACCTCGACGACGGTGGCGAGCTCAAGGATATCAAGGAAGCCTTCAATGTCGGCCTAGACCTCGCAGCCGATGATCCGCGCGTTTTGCGGGGCGATCCGTTTCGCGGTGTGAATGTCTGGCCAGATCTACCCGGCTTTCAAACCACGATGCTGGAGTATTTTGACGCTGTTCTGAAGTTGAGTGTCGATGTTCACGAGGCGATTGCTCTTGATCTCGGCCTGCCTCGACGCTGGTTCGACCAGCATCTGGATGCCCCTTTGGCCACGCTGCGCACACTTTGGTATCCGGGTGGAACCGATGGCGAAAACGAGACCGGTGCGGGTGAACACACCGACTATGGCTCGCTGACCTTCATCATGTCCGATGGGGTACCGGGTCTGCAGCTTCGTCCGCGCGGTCAGACGGATTGGATTGATGTGCCCCATGCGGATGGAGCTTTCATCGTAAACATTGCGGACTGCCTGATGCGCTGGACGAATGACGTCTACGTCTCAACACCACATCGCGTCCTGCCGCCGGAGCGCAAACGCCAATCCATCGCGTTCTTTCTCGACCCCAACCCCGATAGCTTCATTGAGGCACTGCCCAATGCCGAGGGGCCGTCCAAATACCCTCCGATCAGCAGTGCGGACTATCTCAAGATGCGCCTCAACCAGACTTATGAGGCCGAGGTCGCCTAGCGTTCTGGCGAGCTGTGCTTGACATAGTTGGGAGGCTGGCTCATTAAGCGCGCATTCAAGGCTGGGGCGACCCAGCCCTTTTTTCATTGAATTCAGGGCGCGATAAGATGGCCAAAGCCACAACGATCAAGATCAAGCTGCAGTCGACGGCCGGCACCGGCCATTTCTACGTCACCAAAAAGAACTCCCGCACGATGACGGAGAAGATGGTGAAGCGTAAATACGATCCGGTGGCGAAAGCTCACGTTGAATATAAGGAAGCCAAGATCAAGTAAGCTTGGCGGCACATTCTGAATACGTACTAAGCCCCGCGCCCATCGTTTGCGGGGCTTTGCTTTTGGTGGGTTTGAAAACTGGGTCGACCGAACCGGCCCGGCTTTTGCCTGTAGCCACGCGCGGGGCGCGCGCGAATGGTTCGGCCGACTGCTCAGCGAGACCCCGGAAGATGCGGCGGACCCGGGAGCACGCATAGCGAGCCCATTGGATATGTCCGCACAGGCGTCAAAGCGCAAATCAAAACTGTTCAGAGTGCAGTTTTGTTTGCCGACAGAGTCAAGAAGTAAACTTAAAACTCTGAATTTGAATCGATTTTGACTATTTGGAGATCGGCGCAAACGCTCGACGAGGACGTTGACGCATTTCCTCAGCCGCTGCTGCCTTATCGGCTTCGTCTGCATCTTCCTGCGCCAAGCCGTCAGCTTGCGGTATCGGAGTGACGGAAGACGGCGCCTCTTCATCCTGCCCTGTTTCGTCCCGATGAAACTTCAGGCCGTCATCGCCTGCTGCGCCATCCTGCCGTGTGAATTTGAGGCTTTCGTCCGAGGCCTCGCCGCTTTCCTGCCGGGTAAACTTCAGGCCGCTATCGGAGCCTCCGCTTTTCTGACTCTCACGACGGCTGAACTTGAGGCCATCTTCGCCACTGCCGCCGCCGCCCATGGCAACTTCCGTCTCGGCCAGATTGGACACAATCTCTTCGTGGCCGGTGATGATGTAGCGCCCGCCCTCTTCCGCAATCACGCGCGCATCGCGACTCAGCCATTTGAGCGTCTTGAGAATAATCATCGGGGAAACGGGTTTGGCGAGCACATGGTGTGCGCCAACCTCGACGGCCTGCATAAGCATGGATCTGGAGGCCTGCGCCGTCACCACGATCACAGGCACATAACACAATGGATCCATGTCGGGTCGACGCATGAGGCGGATAAGATCGATGCCGCTGGTTGGCTGCATGGCCAGATCGGTGAGTACGACATGTGGTCGCTCGGAATGCATGGACCGAAGCGCATCGTTGACGGAATCAAAGATGCGAACACGGCTCACTTTGATGGACGTCAGAACCGAGCGCATGATGGTCTGCATCGGCTTTGACTGCTCGACGACTACGACATTCAGGTTTTCAATCGGAACTTGGAATGTGGCGTTGTTCTTGCTCATCGGTCCATCACGGTCTGGCCCGCCGGCTGCTCTTGCGCTGGCGCGGTGCTGGTTTGGCGAAAAGATAGGCCGCAGCGATTAAAGGCGGCTTTCCCGTCAGGGACGAGCTTTGCGGATGGTTAGCGAACGGTTTTTGCTTGCCTTCTGTCGCGCTCTTCAGTGAGCTCTCTAGTAGGCTGGGACAACGGGCCGCACACCATGGTTCGTCCACAACTTAACTGGCCATTGAGACCCATATCGTGGGGGTCTGTGGAACCGGTGGAGAAGTTTTTGGAGGTCCATTTCTTCGGCCTGTTGCGGCGCGCTTTTTTGGCGCGGCGATGATGTCGGGCGGACATGAGTCATAGGCAAAGTCTCGGTAGCGTATACGAGAATCGCGCGAAGCCCCTCATTTCAATGCATTATTTCGTGCGAGCCCGCTGAATGACGCCGCTTTGATTTTCAATGAACCGTTAAGGCACAACATCTGGTGGCAAAAATAAATCGAGCCACCAGTGCTTGACGCATCCGCCGCGACTCGGGCTTGTTGATGTCAAGGGGCAGCTCGGGGTTAGTGGAGCTGAAGTTCCAGACATTGTCATTTTCGCGTCACGAACGGGCAACCGGTCGGCGCTGGCTCTTGCTTGCCGCAACCACTGGATGTGGTATGTTTAGAATTCGTTAACCCCTACATGTTGCGATTGGGATTACGGGGACAAACTCCCCGAGTCGCTGTTTGAGTGTTGAATCACGTGGTCGGCTTCTGCTTTGTGAGCAGCCGATCTCAAAAGAAAATCACATGTCATCAGCAGCCATGGGGGCGAGCGGGTGACAGACAGGCCGGGGAAGGCCGACAAGAGGAGAGACCCAATGCGGTTTGAACGCCACTACACGAAAGCTGATCAGTCACCGTTTGCAGACGTGGCGTTTCGAACTGCGACCAGTGAAATTCGAAACCCGGATGGATCGGTGGTGTTCCAGCTCAAGGGCATCGAAGTTCCAGAGTGCTATTCCCAGGTGGCGGCTGACATCATTGCGCAGAAATATTTTCGCAAGGCTGGCGTTCCGGCGGCGCTGAAGAAGGTCGAGGAGAACGACGTGCCGAGCTGGCTGTGGCGCTCGGTCGAAGACAAGGATGCGCTGGCCAAGCTGCCTAAGGACGAGCGCTACGGCCCAGAGATGGATGCGCGCCAAGTCTACAATCGTCTGGCCGGAACATGGACCTATTGGGGCTGGAAGGGCGGCTACTTCACAGCAGAAGAAGACGCGCGCACCTTCTATGATGAGCTGTGTTACATGCTCGCCACACAGCGCGTGGCACCGAACAGCCCTCAATGGTTCAACACCGGCCTGCATTGGGCCTATGGCATTGACGGCCCATCCCAAGGCCACTTCTACGTCGACTATCTCACAGGTAAGCTAACCGCTTCCAAGAGCTCATACGAGCACCCGCAGCCTCACGCCTGCTTCATCCAGTCCGTTCAGGATGATCTGGTGAACGATGGCGGCATCATGGATCTGTGGACCCGCGAAGCGCGCCTGTTCAAATACGGCTCTGGCACAGGCTCCAACTTCTCGTTCCTGCGCGGCGAAGGTGAAAGTCTTGCTGGGGGCGGTAAATCCTCTGGCCTGATGAGTTTCCTGAAGATCGGTGACCGCGCAGCGGGTGCCATCAAGTCCGGCGGCACCACCCGTCGCGCCGCCAAAATGGTGGTGGTGGACATCGACCACCCTGATATCGAAGATTACATCGACTGGAAGGTGAAGGAAGAGCAGAAAGTTGCCGCCCTCGTCACCGGCTCCAAAGTCGTCTCCAAGCATCTGAAAGCCGTCATGGCGGCCTGCGTGAATTGCGAAGGCCCAGGCGACATGTGCTTTGATGTTAAGAAGAACGAAGCCCTGAAACGCGCCGCCAAGGCCGCCAAGAAGGCGCTCGTGCCCGAGAACTACATCAAGCGCGTCATCCAGTTTGCCCAGCAGGGCTATACCGAGCTGGAATTCCCGGTCTACGACACCGATTGGGATTCGGAAGCCTACCTCACCGTGGCCGGCCAGAACTCCAACAACTCGGTGTCCATCAAGGACGAGTTCTTGCGCGCCGTCGAAAATGACGAAGACTGGAATCTGACTGCCCGCACCGATGGCCGCGTGATGAAGACGCTGAAGGCCCGCGATCTGTGGGACAAAATCGGTCACGCGGCCTGGGCGTCCGCTGACCCTGGCCTGCACTACAACACCACTATGAACGACTGGCACACCTGCCCGGCAGGCGGCTCCATTCGTGCCTCTAACCCGTGCTCGGAATATATGTTCCTGGACGACACGGCCTGTAACCTTGCATCGCTGAACCTGCTTCAGTTCAAGGGCGAAGACGGCGCCTTCCAGATCGACGCGTTTGAACACGCCACACGCATTTGGACGCTGGTGCTGGAAGTCTCGGTGCTGATGGCGCAGTTCCCGTCCAAGGCCATTGCCAAGCAGTCCTACGAGTACCGCACGCTGGGCCTCGGCTTCGCCAATATTGGCGGCCTGCTGATGACCAACGGCATCTCCTATGACAGCGATGAAGGCCGCGCCATGTGCGGCGCCATCACCGCCGTGATGACCGGGATCTGCTACAAGACATCAACGGAGATCGCCTCTGAAGTGGGCGCTTTCCCGAAATATGACGCCAACGCCAAGTCTATGCTCCGCGTCATCCGCAACCACCGCAACGCGGCCCACGGCAAGGCGGATGGCTATGAAGAGCTGTCGGTGAACCCCGTGCCGTTGGACCATGCCAACTGCCCTGAGCAGATCATCGTTGAGCGCGCCATGAAGGCGTGGGACGATGCGCTGGAGCTGGGCGAACAGCACGGCTACCGCAATGCGCAGACGACCGTGATTGCCCCAACGGGCACCATCGGCCTCGTCATGGATTGCGACACCACTGGCATCGAACCCGACTTCGCTCTCGTGAAGTTCAAGAAGCTGGCCGGTGGCGGCTACTTCAAGATCATCAACCGTGCCGTGCCCGAAGCGCTGAGAACGCTTGGCTACACGGAAGACCAGATCAAGGACATTGAAGGCTATGCGGTGGGCCATGGCTCGCTGAAGGGCTGCAACGCTATCAGCCACGAAGCGCTGAAGGCCAAGGGCTTCACGCAGGAGAAGCTTGACGCCGTGGAAGCCGGCCTCGCCTCGGCCTTCGACATCAAGTTCGCCTTCAACAAGTTTTCGCTGGGCGAAGAGTTCTGCAAAGACGTACTGGGCTTCACCGACGAGCAACTGGACGATTTCAACTTCGACATGCTGGCTGCTCTGGGCTTCGGCAAGGACGAGATCGAAGTCGCCAACATTCACTGCTGCGGCGCGATGACCGTGGAAGGCGCTCCGCACCTGAAAGACGAGCACCTGCCCGTCTTTGACTGCGCC
>JBCBXA010000133.1:0-6053 GCA_039816825.1 Pseudomonadota bacterium
CAACATGCGGCCACCCGTGCCAGAAACCTTACTAGAGAAACCGCAAATCACTGGCCCAGACATGGGGGGCTAGACACCATCTTTATGACTACAGCTCAGACGAACAAGCCGCTCAATCACGGTTATCCGTCTCGATGCCAGATGGCGCTGTAGCGGCTTGGCGCGATTGCGTGCTGAAGCGAGGCCGTCTCGGAATTTGGCTTGAAGATGTAACTGGAGCGTCTGCCACCGCTACCCTTGGATTCACCCCGGTTGCTGGTCTCGCTGCTCTAGTAACTGATGTTCAGACACTGGGAGTCACCAACACTAACGAATTGGAGATGTTGAGATCTTCCAAGCTTGACGGTGAGAGGACCATAATTCTTCAGCGAGACGTGGGAACCGAAATGCGCCTGGTGGTAAACGCCAAATTTGAAAACGGTCAAGGCAATTTAAGCGACAGTATCTTCGTGCCAGCGCCAAATTCTGTCCCCACTGAGCGTCAAATACAGACGCGCGTGGAAGGAACTTTTTCGACCGACAATACCGATGCAAACTCTCAGCAATTTCGACAGACATTCCCTGGTGTAAATATCACCATGCCTCTTCCCGGTGGGGGCAAATATTTTGACCTGAAAATCACGCACCTTGTTGACGGGATAGAGTGTGGGTCAGCTGTATTGACCAACACTGTGGAGCCCACCATTTTCAATGTGCCCGCAGGCACACAAGTGGAGTCAACTCCAGTCGTAAGGGACTACTATCAAGTAGGCGTTTCAGTGGCAGGCAATGGGTTCTTCAGGATAATTAGCGACTACGTGAATTGCTGACCTGAAAATTCACGCACCGCGTCTTTTGCGACATCATTTGACCTCTTTGGCGCCGGGTCGACATTTGCCTCACCCTTCCCTTTGATGGCTCTCACGCCATAGAGCAAAGGACAGCGCGCCATGTGCGGCCGGTACACAATGCATCTGACCTGGGCGGAGATTGTCGCCCTCTACAGCGGCCTGGCCAAGACTGAGGCCGGCCGCAACGTACCGGCTCGCTACAACATCGCTCCGACCCAAGACGTATTCTTCGTTGCCCATGGCGAAGGCGGCCAGACGCTTAAGGAGGGCCGATGGTGGCTGGTGCCGCACTGGGCCAAGGAGAAGCCCAAGTGGGCCATGTTCAACGCCCGGAGTGAGGACGCCGCTAAGAAGCCCGCTTTCCGCGACGCCTTTAAGTCCAAGCGCTGCTTGATCCCAGCTGATGGCTATTACGAATGGACCAAGGCAGAAGACGGCGGGAAGGATCCCCACTTCATCCATTCGCCGGATGGACAGCCGTTCTCATTTGCTGGGCTGTGGGCCTATAACAGCACGCTGGACGTTGTGAGCTGCACCATTTTGACGGCGGCAGCGGCTCCAGAGATTGAGCACCTGCATGACCGAATGCCGATCATTCTCCCGCAGGACTCATACGATGCATGGATAGACTCGGCCACTGATGTGGAGGACGCGGCCAGGCTCCTAAAGGACAACCGCGGCCATGAGCTTGTCAGCTACAGGGTAGATCGATTGGTCAATAACAACCGCGCGCAAGGGCCGGAGCTGATTGAGGGGGTTTAATTAGGTTGTCGCTGAGTACAGCGGGAAGCGTGATGGGACTAAGCCCCCCACCAGGTAGTTGAACGTCGGCTCTGCGGACTTTGCCGCCGTTTGTCATCCGCTTGCGAATGACTGGTTACGTTGGTGTCCCCGTGCTTCCTTTACCGCGCAGTCGATCCCCAATCCGTCCATCAATCGCTAGCAGGCCAATGCCGATGAGGCCCATTCCGACATAATGCCGTCCGGCCAACTCTTCTCCCAAAAAGAGGGTGCCGAGCAGGATGGCGCTGACCGGAACGAGAAGCGTGACAAGCGCGACGTTCACCGCTCCGGCAGATGCAAGGATGTGGAAGAAGATCACGTAGGCCAAAGCCGTTGAAACGATAGCCAGCGCCAGCACCGATGCGATCACCGCGAAACCGGGCATCGGCAAGGTCCAGGGCCTGTCGATTATGGAAATAATCGGCACCATCATAAGCGTCGTCGCAACTAGCTGTCCGAATGCCACCTGTGTTGCCGTCAGGTCCATAGCCTTGAACCTGCGCCCGTAGACCCCTGCAAAGCCATAGGCCAGCGCCGCCCCCAGACAGGCGAGCATACCCAGCGAAGCGATGCTGGCTCCATTCAGTAGATCGCCGCCTAGCAGAACGACCACGCCAAGGAAGCCGAACAGGATTCCGATGGCCTTGTTGGCCGCCATGCGCTCGTCCACCAAAAGGAAGTGCGCCACCATGATCGAGAAGATCGGTGTTGTCGCGTTCAGGATCGAAGCTAGGCCGCTTGGGATCATAGTTTGAGCCCAGAAAAGAAGGCTAAAGGGTGCGAGATTGTTCAAGAACCCCATGACGAAGAAGGCACCGATTGCTCCTTTCGCGAAGGGAAAAGCCTCTCGTCGCAGGCGCAGGATCAAAACGAGGGCGAGTGCGGCAATGCCCGTCCGCAGCGCAACAACCGTGAGCGGTGGCAGTTCTCCGACCGCGACTGCGACAAAGAAAAACGATCCGCCCCAGAGCACGGATAGCAGAAAAAGCAGTGCCCAATCCTGTAATGTCATTCGCATCGCAGATGTCCGTGATTCATCGAGTTGCCAGATACCTACGGATTTTCAAGCGACAGCACTGGCCGTTTTCGGACACCATCACCTGAGCGCCCTCGTATAGTGCCGACTTCGGTCCTAAACTCCTGACATGCTTGATTTCGAAACCTGCAACGAAGCGCGGTTAAGGCGCGACCCTGCCTACGACGGCAAATTCTTCACGGCCGTCCGGACGACCAAAATCTATTGTCGACCCGTCTGTCCGGTGAAGCACCCTCTCACGAAGAATGTCAGCTACTACCCAACCGCCGCGGCCGCTGAGCGTGCGGGCTATCGCCCCTGTCTGCGGTGCCGACCGGAAACGGCCCCTTTCTGCGCGGCTTGGAAAGGAACACGAACAACGGTGGAACGTGCGCTGAAATTAATCGAAGAGGGCGCACTGGATACTGGCGGCGTGGAAGAGCTGGCCGAGCGCCTGGGTATCGGCGCAAGGCACCTGTCACGGCTTTTCGCGGACCACGTTGGCGCATCGCCGCTTCAGACGGCGCAGACGCTGCGCATCGGACGCGCAAAGCGCCTGCTGGATGAAACGAACCTGCCGATCATAGACGTCGCGTTCAAGGCGGGTTTCGGCAGTGTCAGGCGGTTTAACGCGGCATTTCAGAAGCTCTATGGTCGTCCGCCATCTTCCATACGCAGGCCGAAAAATTGACCTCACTCAGCTACACGCATATCGCCAGCCCCGTCGGCGACCTGTTGGTTGCTGGCACTTTGGATGCCCTCCACTATCTGAGCTTTTCGACGGGTCACAAGGCATTCGGACCAGCGGTGGACTGGCGACAGGACGACGCGCCGTTTCACGAAGTGCGGCGGCAACTTGATGCTTATTTCACAGGAGAACTACGTCGGTTTGACCTGCCGCTGCATCTGTCCGGCACCGCTTTCCAGAACAGTGTATGGCAATATCTCCCAAGCATTCCGTTTGGCGAGACCCGGACCTACGGCCAGATTGCGGCGCTTCTCGACCGACCGAAAGCAAATCGTGCCGTTGGTGCGGCGAATGGCAACAACCCCTTGCCGATCATCCTGCCATGTCATCGGGTGATCGGGGCAAGCGGTTCACTGATGGGCTTTGGCGGAGGGCTTCCGACTAAAGAATATCTCCTGCGCCATGAGGGTGTGCTTAAATAGACTGCAGCGTCGAAGCGGCCATTCATGCACGGCGCAGCATCGAACGGGTTGGGCTCAAAACCGCCATTCAAGTCCCCCCCTTCACCTCCACCCGGCGCCGGCTGGGAACGAACCCATGGCGCCGCCGCAGGATGTCGAGATGAGCTATCCTGCGGAACAGGGTTGAGGGCTGACGGGGTGCGGACCATCCCCAATGCCGGCGCGATTAGCATGCTGCAATGATATCGGGCCGATAATGGAACAAGTTGACCCTGCGACTATCGGTTTTGGCTATATGAACGGGTCACCCAAAGAGGAACCATTGGGTGACCCAGCTGCCGGCTGTGTGGGGACATGCCGAGAGCGGTGGTTGGAAAGCTCAAAGGCGAGCTTTTGGACCAACCTAACTAAAGCTAGAGCTGCAGGCGCGTAATTCCATAGAAACGCAATCAGGGGCGCCCGCTTTATGCGCTCGCATATCCTCCACTCGGCCTGCCAGTTGGGGACCAACCCTTGGCATTGCCAATGACAGTAAACAGGAACAGTCAGAAGCGCCGAGTGGAGAGTTGCCAAAGCGGAATGCCCCTAAAGCGCGCTGGCAACACTTTTTGACTTAGAGGAAACTTCGCCGATGACCACCCAGAAAAACTGATCTGGATGGTCAGGCGGCCATTGTAGGGCGAATGGTCTACTGGCCACCTCGGCGGCTGGGGTAGCGACGATGCTTCACGGGGACATTCAACACCGTCGGCGCAGTCATTATGCGCTATGTGCAACGAATTGTACAATTCATTGTATTGATGGCTGCGTATAAGACTGTTGACGAAATAGACTTGGAAAGCCTTAGCGTCATACTTCGACTAATCTCCCCTACCCTCCAATCCTCGCCAACGCACCCGGCGGCGCGCTACACCCCCGGCACGGCTTGCTCATCACAGCGGCGTTGTGCACATCCCGGAAGGTAAGTTGACCACACTGGCGGCACTCGAACTTGGCCATAAGAACTTTGCGCTGCATGATGACACGGGCGCCCTGGCGTAGTGTGATGGTGTCCTCACGGTGCTTTTCGCAAAGCACTTGGAAACTGTGCACGGCCAGTTCCCAATCATCCGCACTGGCCAAGACCTGCTGGCCGCCACTGCTCTCACTTACGACCTGATAAGCCGGCTTGTTTTGATAGCCACGGGTATGTGTGTTGGATGCAAGGCGGCCGGGCATGAGATTCTCCTGTTGCTCCAATAGGAACAAAAAGAGAACATTTGTGCAAGGGGGTTTGGCGCACGCTACCGACCACAATACCCCGGTAGCCGATAGCTCAGAGACAAGTTACGCCCAGCCGCCCTCGCCTCAGCTTCTTCGTCGGCATACTCCCCGCCGCTGAAGCGTGGGCAATCCCGCGCAAAGCCCAGGCGGACCATTTCAGCGTTGAGATCCACGTTGTTAGCAAAGCACACACCCACTGGCCGGCCACGTGCGCTGGAACCGTCCAGGAAGCAAATCACCTGCTCGCCCCGCGCAAGGCGCTCTAGGGCGCGCGTGGCAGCAGCCCCGAGAGTGTTCGGCCCGCCTCTGTCTTCCGGGGCCGCAATGCCCCGCATACGCACTTCAACGCCGTTGAGAATGATACCGTCGCCGTCCTGGACGCCAGCTGTGCCCTGCATGGTTGCAACGGGAGTAAAGGTCAGAACGGCGGCTAGGAGTAGTTGGAACATGGCATCTGTACCGTGGGTTGATGGCGAACCGCCAAGGCTCGCTAATCCAGGCACCTTAATCGATCGTTCGGTAACTGCCCTACCCAGCCAGAGTAAAACGTGCGCCTCCATTGATAATTGTGGGCGGCAATATTTCCCCCGTCTGCTGAAGCCGCTTGATAGCGGCATCAAAGTGCCTTGGCTCGCTCATGGATACTCCGCGCTTTCTCAGAAGCTTGGACTGTGTGATTGACCCACCCTTCTCGCTGGCAATGGCACGCTTGATTGCTTTCTGCAGCTCCTCAAACGCGGAGCTGGCCATGTACTCTACTATGCCGCCCTCGATGCAGTCGATGGAACGCTGAAGGATTGCGTACCCCCACTCCACGTCTTCCACCGTGACCTTAGGGCTGACGGGATCACGTGATACCGCTCGCAGCATGGCGTACTTTTGGGTCTGCTCCGCGGTTCGTCCAATCAGGCCGTCCTGCGCGCCGTGGTCGTCGATTGTCTAGCCCCCCATGTCTGGGCCAGTGATTTGCGGTTTCTCTAGTAAGGTTTCTGGCACGGGTGGCCGCATGTTGA
>JBCBXA010000134.1:0-5920 GCA_039816825.1 Pseudomonadota bacterium
GATCCGGTCGGCAAACTGGGCTGCTAAGTTGAGGTCATGCAGCACCACGAGGACTGTCTTTCCCTCCTCGACGAGCCAACCAACCACCTCGATATCAGTCATGCGCTTTCGACACTAAGACTGGTTCAACGACAGGCCCGTGAGGAGGGAAAGACAGTCCTCGTGGTGCTGCATGACCTCAACTTAGCAGCCCAGTTTGCCGACCGGATCATGCTCATGAAGCGCGGACGCATCACTGCCGATGGCCCTGTTGACGAGGTCTTTTGCGATGACATCATTTCGGCGAACTTCGATATCGACTGTTCGGTTCTCAAACGACCGGACACTGGAAGGCCGTATGTACTCGCGCAATAGACCTAACCTACGGCGCCTCATCAGCTGCGCTTTTGCAAGCGGTCCAAGCGAAGTCTGTGCCGATGGTCTGTCAAACGATGAGCCATCGCGTAGACGGCACCGATCACGCCTATGATCGAAACGCCCGCTATCATGAACATCAGGATCATCTGGTACTTAGCCGCTTGCATCACATCTGCTCCTGCGAGCAACTGACCGGTCATCATGCCGGGGATGGTCACCAACCCAATTGCAGACATGGCATTGATCGTAGGCATGAGGCCTCGGTGAACCGACTGACGAATGGGTGTAGAGAGGGCTTCAAAACGGGTGTGGCCCGCCGCCAGTCGAGCTTCGATGACGTTTCGTTCGCGTTGAACTGCAGTCGCGAAGCTGTCCAGCCCAAGAGCGATACCCGTCATCGAGCTGCCAGCGACCATGCCAAAGATCGGAAGAGCAACTTGCGGCGCGTACCAAGGATCGGCCTCGATCAAAAAGGCGAGCGCAGGCAAAATAACGATCCAGCCCGAAGCCATCATCGTGCCCGCGCCGATCCCAATCGTCCACTTGGCACCGGCCTGACTGTCTTGGCGGGCGAGCACTTCGAGCCCCGCAAAGATAGCCATCGCAGCCATGGCCACCAAAGTAATCCAGACATTTTGAAGCGCAAACAGAATTCGCAGCACGACAGCCAAGAGCAAAAGCTGGATGACCATGCGGGCCGCAGCCACTATGACCCCTCGCCCAAGGTTCAGTGAGAGAAACAGCGAAAGGCCTGCACCCGCCAAGACCAGCAATGACGCAATGGCTATATCGATGATCTGCAACGTTGGGATCATGCCAATTCGACCGTCCGCGCGCCTAGCCGGTCGGGCTGTTCAGCATCGTGAGAGGTCATAACCACGCATTTTTCTCGGCCACAAAACGCGGTCAGAGCATGCTCGACAATATGGGTCGCTTGAGGGTCGAGGGCAGCAGTTGGTTCATCAAGCAGAAGAACATCAGGATCACGCACCATTGCCAGCGCCAGCGCAGCCCTGCTGCGCTCACCAGTCGATAATTCCGCGATGGACGCCGCGAGTCGCTTAGGGCCGAGCCCCAAGTCTATGATGTGTTCGGCATGCGGGTGCTCTATGATCGACGGTTGCCAGAAGGCAGGTTCTGCAGACACAAAACAAACTCGCTTCCGCCATTGCGGAGCCGCAAAGCTCAATTGGTCTTTGCCATCCAAGCTGACTTCCCCACCACCCGGATCAAGGTCAGCCAGCCTGCGAAGAAGCAGGGTCTTGCCCGCGCCCGATGCACCACGAATGACGACGATCTCGCCACGCGGAACGACGATGGACGTCTCAGTGCCTACCGCCGTACGCACCTGATTGGCCTTCAGCACCACTGATTACCTCGTCGCTCGATTGCATAGTGACAGAAATAGGAGCCGGGTAAGCCAGGTGAAGGCAACAAAGCCGCATGGCTTGCGCTCCCTCCCAAAGATCAGAACCGAGGCTCGCCCCCAATACGGAAGCGCCAGTATCTGAGACTCTATTAAGGAGACACCAAATTTGCGGCCCAAACAAATGAGTTAGACAGTCCAAACTTTGTGCTCACGGCGTTTTTTAGCAAGGCTCGAAACGTTCCGCGCTGAATGATTAGAGGCCGCGTGTGCCAAGAAGAATTAAGTCGATCTCTGTCGGTGGATCGCCAGGCGTGTGAGAGCTGCTCATGCAGTGCCTAGACGCAATGAGATTGCCGAACGTGGCCTATTGGGCGTGAATGCCGACGCCCCATTTGCCGTGGTCGGCTTGCTCAGACTCTAACAACCATTCGCAATCATTTGATTGATGGCAGCGACAGCGCTGGTTCTGACCCTTTCTCTCGCCACCGCAATGGTCTTGGCACAAGAAGCTGAAATTCTCTTCCTCGACGAGCCAACCAACCATCTCGACATCAGTCATGCGCTTTCAACACTAAGACTGGTTCAGCGGCAGACTCGTGAGGAGGGAAAGACAGTCCTTGTGATCCTGCATGACCTCAATCTAGCAGCCCAGTTTGCAGACCGCACCATCCTCATGAAGGCAGGACAGATCACGGAGAACGGTCCAGTTTCCGAGATGTTTCAGCCAGAGATAATAGAACGAAACTTCGACATAGAATGCTCGATCGAGACGAGAGCAGATAGCGGTCGCCCCTACGTACTCGCAAGCTGAAAGCTGGTCAGCGGGCACGTCATTCAAATCTGGCTGCCATCATCAGGATGGGAAGAACCTCTCGACCCCGCGGCGACAAAGCCCCACGCCTATATCTTGACAAAAATAGTCATATATTAAATCTCATTTCTCACGCAGGCAAAGCGTTTGTCTGCCAGCGACATCACAACAAGTCGGGCAACCAAGAAAACTCAGTTGCCATGGCGCTTCACCGGAGAACACACATGCTCGTTCATCGGAATGGACACCCCCTTATTCTGATAAGCCGAGCGATCGGACAACGGTTTCTCGCGGTCGCAATATCGATGGTTTTCATCTGGTCAGGCTACGCCAGCGCAGAAGAGCCGGAAGCCAAGCGAGTCTTGGCTATCGGTGGTGCTGTGACGGAAATTGTCTATGCGCTCGGAGAAGACGACAGGCTGATAGGCAGAGACTCAACGTCAACTTTCCCTCCAGAAGCAACTAACTTGCCGGATGTCGGCTACATAAGAGCGCTGTCTCCAGAAGGGGTTCTATCAGTCAATCCAGATCTCATTCTGGCCCGCGAGAACAATGGGCCGCCGGAAGCTGTAGACGTTCTCAAAAGCACTGGCGTGACATGGGTCGACGTACCAGATGATTTCTCAGTTGAGGGCGTCGATGAGAACATCAGGATCGTTGCAGAGGCCTTGGGCGTACCGCAGAAGGGCGATGAATTAAGACGGAGAGTGGCTTCAGAGATTGCAGCCGTTCAACAACGGCTGGACGGCGTAAGAACTCAAAAAACTGTCATGTTTGTCCTCTCAATGCGAGACAATCGGATCATGGCTGCAGGCTTCAACACAGCGGCCGATGGCATCATTAGGCTCTCAGGCGCTCGCAACGTCATCGACGTCTTTGAGGGCTACAAGCCGCTCAGCGACGAAGCCATTCTGAAAGCTGCGCCTGATGTGATCGTGACGATGGCCGGTAGAGGCGACCACGGCGCAGACGATGAACAGGTCAAATCTCATCCCGCTCTCGGTAGAACCCCAGCCGCTCTGAATAACGAAATCATCCAAGTAGATGGACTGCTCATGCTTGGTTTTGGCCCCCGCACTGGCCTGGCCGCCCAGCAGCTTGCCTCCGCGATTTACGGCTTTGAGTCCTGAAGCAGAGACCCTTGGAGCGCTGAATAAGAAGACAGCAAACCGGGACCGGCCTGCCAAGATCGCACTATTGATGCTTGGGTTGGCGCTTATTGTGACCGCGCTGCTAAGCCTCGCATCTGGAGCTACTGACAGCTCGGCTTTCGCAGTCGGCTATGCCTATTTCACAGGCCAGCAAGGAAGTCTGTCCCTGGTTGAACGTGTTGTCATCACTGACATCCGTGCGCCTCGTACACTCTTAGGCATACTCATTGGTGCGTCTTTGGCCGTCTCGGGCGCAATCATGCAAGGGCTCTTCCGCAACCCTCTTGCAGACCCGGGCATTGTTGGTGTTCAGGCCGGTGCAGGTCTCGGCGCTGTGACGTTCATCGTTCTGGGCACTTCTATCCTATCGCCAGTTTCTGCCTTTCTGGGCATCTACCACGTGCCCTTCGCCGCATTTCTGGGTGGCTTGGCGACTACGTTTCTTCTTTATCGCCTCTCTACCAGCAATGGTGTGACGTCAGTAGCCACAATGCTCCTTGCGGGTATTGCGCTCAGCGCCATGGCAGGCGCAATCACCGGGCTGTTGGTCTTCGTCGCAGATGATCAACAATTGCGGGACCTGACCTTTTGGGGCCTTGGGTCCTTGGCCGGAGCCACTTGGACCAAGGTAGCGGTAACTGCTCCGATTATTCTGCCCATCACTGTGCTGGCGCCCATGCTGGCGCGAGGATTGAACGCAATGGCCCTAGGCGAAGCCAATGCGGGGCACCTCGGAGTTCAGATCCAGCCCTTCAAACGCGTCGCAATTATTGCAGTTGCGGCTGCCACCGGTGCCTCAGTTGCGGCATCGGGTGGCATCGGGTTTGTGGGCATTGTGGTGCCACACTTAATCAGAATTTCGATCGGGCCCGACCACAGATATTTACTACCAGCGTCAGCCTTAGCCGGAGCCATCATGCTATTACTGGCTGATGCGATCGCGCGGCAGATCGTATCTCCTGCAGAGTTGCCGATCGGAATTGTGACTGCGTTCATTGGGGCACCATTCTTCCTTGGAATATTGCTGCGCCGCCGAAGCCTGTTGGATATCTAACATGCTGAGGACACAGAGCGTAACAGTCGAACTGGGGCGGCAAGCCATCGTGCGGGATATAAATTTCGACGCACCAGCCGGACAAATCACAGCTATTGTTGGGCCAAATGGCTCCGGAAAGACCACGTTGTTACGGGCACTCGTCGGGGAGCTAAAGTACGGCGGCTCGATTGAGATGAACGGCCAGCAAGTTCGTGAAATGAGCGCGCAGGCCTTGGCGACCCGGAGAGCCGTGCTCGCGCAATCAACGAGCTTGGCATTCCCCTTCAAGGTCTACGAAATCGTGCGCCTTGGCCTCACAGCCGGTGCAAGCATTTCGCTGGATGCGGATGACGTAATCACCGAAGCCCTCGCATGTGTTGGGCTCGCAGGGTTCGCCGGGCGCCTCTATGCCCAGCTCTCCGGCGGGGAGAAACAACGCGTTCAATTGGCGAGAGTGCTCGTACAGGTATGGCAGCCAGTGTTCGAGGATGAACCACGCTTCTTGTTCCTGGACGAGCCGATCTCAAACTTGGATGTGGCCAATCAAGTTCAGGTCTTGAACACGGCCTATAGCTTCGCTGCCAACGGTGGTGCGGTGATTGCTGTCCTGCACGACCTGACACTTACAGCAGCATACGCGAACCAGGTCGCTTTGATGAGGTCAGGCTCTTTGGTTTCAGCAGGAAGCCCTGAAGACGTATTCGATGAGCCTACCTTGGAAGAAGTCTATGGCTGTCCGATGCTTTTGAGATGCGAGGACGGAGAATGGACCATCTCTCCAAGGGTCAGACCACCCAGGCTGCAAGGTGACTAAGGCGCTAAGCTAGCCAATGAAGGCCCACCAGAACGAGCGCAGCGATAAAGACGGTCTCGGCAAAGACCAGCACAACGGCCATACCTCCAACATCCATGATGCTGCGCAGCGAAGTCTTAATGCCAACGGCCACGATCGCAGTTATCAGCGCCCAACGCGATGCGTGCTCAAGCGTCTCCTGAACGAACGAAGGCAGGAGGCCAAACGAGTTCAGAATCGCGAGTGCAAGAAAGCCCAATACGAATAGTGGCACTATAGGCGGCGTCTGGGCTCCGCTCTCTGGCACTGGTCCGTATCGTCTCACGGCCAGTGCGATCAACAAGACCACCGGCGCCAGAACAGCGACGCGGATCAGCTTCACCAGTGTCGCTGTTACTCCCCC
>JBCBXA010000135.1:0-5919 GCA_039816825.1 Pseudomonadota bacterium
CCAGAGCCAGAGCCAGAGCCAGAGCCAGAGCCAGAGCCAGAGCCAGAGCCAGAGCCAGAGCCAGAGCCAGAGCCAGAGCCAGAACTGGACAGCGACCTCGAAGAAGACCTCTCGCCAGCACTGGCCTCGAGCCAAGGGCCGACATCCGATACGGCTTTCGAGCCTGATGAGGTGGAACCTCGTGCCGAGCCGGAAGATGCAGAGGCTGATGGGCTGGAGAACGACCCTCCCAGCGACGTCACACCGCCTGCGCCCACCATTCCGACGGGCATCGCCATCCGCGACAGCGCGACTGAGGTCGAGGGCGAGCCTGCACCCGAGCCCGAAAGGAAGGGCTGGTTCGCACGCCTGACGTCGGGCCTGTCCCGGTCGTCCAATCAGCTCACCAGCAACATTTCCAGCATCTTCACAAAGCGAAAGCTGGACGATGACACGCTTCAGGATCTTGAGGATACGCTGATCCAGGCAGACCTCGGCGTTGAAACAGCCATGAACATCACGGAGGCCTTGGCCAGAGACCGGTTCGGCAAGGACGTCAGCACGGAAGAAGTGCGTCGCATCATGGCAGCTGAAGTCGAGAAGGTGCTGGGCCCCGTGGCCATGCCGCTGGAGCTGGACCTGAGCCATAAGCCCCACGTGATCCTTGTTGTCGGCGTCAATGGAACGGGCAAAACGACAACCATCGGCAAGCTGGCCGCCAAGCTGCGCGCAGGTGGTCTGGATGTGATGCTGGCCGCTGGGGATACGTTCCGGGCTGCGGCTATCGAGCAGTTGAAAATCTGGGGTGACCGGGTTGGCGCGCCTGTGCGGTCGTCCAAGCTGGGAGCCGACGCCGCCGGGCTGGCATTTGACGCCTTTGAGGCGGCGCGGGAAGCGGGATCAGATGTGCTGATCATCGATACGGCGGGCCGTCTTCAGAACAAGACCGAGTTGATGGAAGAGCTCGCCAAGATCGTCCGCGTGCTGCGGAAAACCGATCCCGAAGCGCCGCACACCGTTTTGCAAACCCTTGATGCGACCACTGGGCAAAACGCGCTGCAGCAGGTGGAAATCTTCAAGCAAACCGCAGGCGTGAACGGCTTGGTCATGACCAAGCTCGACGGCACGGCGCGGGGCGGAATTCTGGTCGCCATCGCCGCCAAGCACAGGCTGCCAGTCTATTTCGTTGGCGTCGGAGAGACCGTGGACGACCTTGAGCCGTTCGACGCAGACCAGTTCGCCCAAGCGCTAACGGGTGGCGCTAACGGCGGCGCTGATGAAGGTTAAGCGAGGAGGATTTCACTCCCGGCTCGCTATTCGCCAGTCTGATACTGCTATACCCCTCAATCATGGGGGACAGATCGGAGGGTTATGAATCACCTCGCGCTGCGTGCACGTTTGAGATGTCGATCATTCGTGCGTTGAAGGAGCGCGGCTTGTTGAGATTCATCTATGGAATAGGCGTTTCCACCGCTCTCGCTTGCCTTTGGGCGGCGGCGACGTTGCAACCGGCCAACGCCACAAACCTAGCGGTTTCCGAACCCACCTGCACTCATTCGGAGGCATAACTGGTTTTGGCGTCTTCACGTCCTGATTGAACGACACGCAGCCCATGGGAAGAGTGTCCCTCCGCACTTCCCGCGTTTCCAAACGCACCGCCTCCCGTATGGCAAACTTTGGGGCAAACGACGGGTCAAAGGGCGCTTCTATGAAGCGCCCTTTTTCCATTCTTTGAGCCAAAGGTCTCGGCAGCCGACATAGCCCGCCATCAACGGAGCGCTTGGATATTCCAAAAGTGCAGAGGCACTTTGCCATTTTCTGCGGCTAGCTCTGGCGGCCCTGTTCGTGCGACTGGTCTTCGGGGCTGTTGTGCGTTCTAAAGGGGCTGACCATGCTGGAATTTGTTTTTGCTCCGCTGGCCAATCCCTGGTTTTACGCAGTGGCGATCCCGGCTCTTTTCATCGTCGGGCTGACGAAGGGCGGGCTGGGTGGTCTTGGCGCCGTGTTCGGCGTTCCCATCATGAGCCTTGTGATCAACCCGGTTCAGGCAGCGGCCATCATGCTGCCGATCATGATTGTCATGGATGTCATGGGCGTGGTCTCCTGGCGCGCCAAGTTTCATCCAGGCATCATGAAGGCCATGTTGCCCGGCGCGATCGTGGGCGTCGCGGTGGGCTGGTTTTTTGCCGCATCCTTATCGTCTGACTGGATCCGCATCATTGTGGCGCTGGTTGCGCTCGGCTTCCTGCTCAATGAGTGGTTTGGCACCAAGGCCAAGACCGCTGAGCCGCGCAAAGTCGAAGACACCAGGGCGGCCGGTGCGTTCTGGGGCGCTGCGTCTGGTTTCACTAGTTTTGTAGCCCATGCAGGGTCACCGCCCTATCAGGTCTACACCCAGCCCATGCGCCTTGAGCCGACCTATTTCGCGTCCACGGCGATCTGCTTCTTTGCGGTGGTCAACGCGATCAAGCTCATTCCATATTTCGCGCTGGGCCAGTTTGATGCCACCAATCTGGCGACCTCAGCGGTGTTGCTACCGCTTGTGCCTTTGTCCGTCTACACCGGCGTTTGGCTGGCCAAACGCATCCCGAAAAGAATCTTTTACGCTGTGTTGAATTCCCTCTTGTTCATATTGTCTTTGCAACTTATGTGGCAGGGGGTTTCGGGGCTCGTCTGAGCGCCAAACTTTTCTTTTCAACAGCCGCAAGCCAGCACAATGGATGCTGACCCAGGGCCTTGGTAGCTTAGGAGTTGCCGATGTCTGCCTACATGATCCTCAACGCCATGTCTCATTCTCCAGCCGGTTCCCTGACGGGTGCCACGTCGCTGGTGACGGGTTCCTCGCAGCTGACCAAAAAGACCGACAAACCGACCAAGAGCGCTCGCTGATCGCTTTCCCGTGCCGTCGCCTTTGCTTTCCCCTCTGGCGCACAGCGCTCGGGGCGAATAGTTAGAGGGGAATTCAGGTAACGGGAGCCGGGCTTATGTATAGCCCGGAGATTAGCATGGGTTTCAAAGTCGCCATCATCGGCGCCACAGGCAATGTGGGCCGAGAGATGTTGGACATTTTCGACGAGCGGGGCTTTCCCGCCGACGAGGTGGTTCCGCTCGCGTCTCGCAGGTCAGTTGGCAAGGAAGTGTCGTTCGGCGACCGGACACTCAAGTGCCGGTCGCTGGATGATTATGACTTTGCCGGAACCGATATCGCTCTGATGAGTGCCGGTGGCTCTATCTCCAAGGAGTGGGCCCCGAAGATCGCGGCTGCAGGAGCAGTTGTGATCGATAACTCTTCGGCTTGGCGGTATGATCCCGACGTCCCCCTCGTGGTTCCGGAAGTAAACCCCGAGGCCCTCGACCTTGCCCATAAGAAGGGCATTGTCGCCAATCCTAACTGCTCGACGGCACAACTCGTGGTGGCGCTGAAGCCGCTGCACGACCGGGCGACCGTCAAGCGCGTTGTCATCTCGACCTACCAGTCTGTTTCTGGCGCCGGCAAAGAGGGTATGGACGAACTGTTCGACCAGTCCCGCGCCGTCTTTGTGGCCGACCCCATCACACCGCAGAAGTTCCAGAAGCGCATCGCCTTCAACTGTATTCCGCAGATCGATGTGTTCATGGATGATGGGTCGACCAAGGAAGAGTGGAAGGTTGTGGCCGAGACCAAGAAGATGGTCGATCCCAAAATCAAGGTCAGCTGCACTGCCGTGCGCGTACCGGTCTTCGTGAGTCACTCTGAAGCGGTGAACATCGAATTCGAAGACGAGATCTCCGCTGATGAGGCCCGTGAGATCCTGCGGGACGCGCCGGGTTGTCAGGTTTTCGACAAGCGCGAAGATGGCGGCTACACCACGCCATACGAAGCGGCTGGTGATGACGCGGTTTACATCAGCCGTATCCGCGAGGACCCAACGGTCGATAGCGGTCTGAATATGTGGGTCGTCTCGGACAATCTGCGCAAGGGCGCTGCCCTCAACACTGTCCAGATCGCGGAAGCCATGATCGAGCGTGGCCTGCTCAAGCGGCAGGTCGCTGCCTAGCGGCTTAAGCAAGATATCCTCGGGCGCGAGCCCGAGGGCCCAGCATCCGAAGCCTACTCAGAACAGCTTTCGTCGCGCGCTTCCTGGATCATCGTTGCAATGCGCCCATCGTCCGTGAACGTCATGGTTTCGACCGTTCCATACGGGTCGCCGGCGGCGAAGCGGTAACAAACATGGACGACGTAGACGGCGTCCTCAATGCTCGCGATGGCATGGTCGATGGCGCCGCCTTCCATGACGTTGGCCCACTCACCAAGACTGTCCACAAACTCCGCGCCGGTCTGCTCAATGTCGAGATCACGCAGCTCGATCTGCGCATCCTCCGCCAGTTTGAAGGCCACGGCGACCTCATTCACAGGCTCTGAGATGGCCGCGTAGAACTGGTTCACCGTGCCTGTGAGCCCCTGAGGCGTAGTTGCAGAGATCGAGCTTTCAGCGGCAGCCACGACGGTTGTGCTAGCGACAAATGTTGCGGCGAGAACGAGGCGAGAAGCGAGCATGGAGTTCTCCTGTGTAGCGATTTGGCAATCTAAACTATTCAAGGGGTCGGACGATACCCAGTTTCCGCTTTGCGGACAGAGCGTTCTGTCGCTGTGGGTACGCTAAGGTCTGTTTCTTACTCAAACACAGAAAGGGCGAGTTGAAAGACCTTCGCGATATCTTCCTGCAAAACGCCCTGCCTTTGCATGTTCATGATACTTGCGATTTGGGCGTCGATGTAGATTGAAGCCGTGCGCGGCAAGATGGACGAATTCAACTCACCGTTCGCTCTTGCTCTTTCAATCCATGCTTGCAGGACATTCACGGACAAGTCTCGAAATTCGTCGACTTTTGCTCTTGTCTGTTCGCCCAAGCGGTCTCGGCATTGGCACATATCGACGAATAAGCAGCCCAGAGGCATGCCGTATTCCCGATGGTCACGCAGAATGTACTCTTTCAAGGCAACTAGCGCAGCGTCGAATGGTTGCTCTACGGCCAACATCTCATACAGCGGTGCCAGCGTCATTTTGTGATAGTCAGTGAGAACGGCCCGTTTCAATCCGTCTTCGCCGCCGAATTCCTGATACAGCGACGGCTTCGATACCTTTGCCAGCTTGCATACTGCGTTTAGCGAAACCTCAGATTGTCCTTCTTCCCAATAGGCATTCATCGCAACCGCAATCACGTGGTTGCGATCGAATGTTCTTGGGCGTCCGCGCGGGGCTTTCTTGTCAGCTGTTGGCATTTAAATACCGAATGGTTTTTATTATTGACAGGCCTTCCGTTAAATTGTAAAACCACTTGGTACTAAATCTCAAGCGAGAAGCACAATGAGTGAGCTTACAATTTCAAGTTTAGGCCTGATGCTCCTGATTGTGCCGGTTCTGGTTCATGGGATCGAAGTGCTTTTTCCTACACAAGCCCGGTGGGTTGTGAACTGGGTTTTGCCTTTATTTGCGCCGGCTCTGCCTAGTCGTGCCAAGTCCCTGCAGCTTAATGAACAGCTAGCGATGATGGATGCGGCAGTTCAAGCAGCCCCTGATGGCAAGAAAGGTGCAGGGCAGGATTATGTGTTCCTCCTGATGTTTGAACAGCGACAAGGCGCAATTTGCTTCGCAGCTGCCGCAGTGGGCGCGCTCTACGGTTTGACCCTCGGTCTTGCTGATCGCGATGCATTGCACCTTGTGTTTGGTACTGTTGCGCTATTGATGATGCTTGTGAATGCAAATCAGGCAGGGTTTCCGTTGTTTGGGAACCACCCGAGAGTGTCGACCAACGGAAAGCATGTCGGGTTTGTCTTCACATCATTCTGGCTCCTTGCAACCGGCCTGAATTGGCTTGGACTGACCTACGCACTGGCTTGAAGCGGCCTCTCGTGCGAGGCGCAGCATTGGGTACTGAGGGCTCAGAGCTTACATTGACG
>JBCBXA010000136.1:0-5743 GCA_039816825.1 Pseudomonadota bacterium
TAAGTTAAGGTCATCGCATTTGAGCGTGATACGACCTGCCTCTGCTTTAGAGATCCGAGCCGGAGTTCGAATAGAAGACCCGGCTCATGCCCGGCATCTTCTCGATGAGCATTTTGGCAAATACTGCCCCCGGAACAGTGCCCATGGTGCCGCCAAAGAAGTTCATCTTCAGGATCTGGTCGCGGACGGCATTTGCAATTCGCTCCCGCCCATAACCCACATTCACCGTCCAAACGCCACCCGCCACGGCATCCACGTGCTTGCGGCCCGCCTGGTTCCAAACGTGAAGGCCTTTGCCTTCGATGATCATCAGCGGATCAACGGTTTCGAACTTCTTGTGCTGGACCAGATGGTGCCAAACATGGGCTTTGTCGGCTTCGATTACTTCAGTGAGATCGTTGATATCCGCCTTGATGTTCATCGAAATCTCCGTGCGCATGTGATGGGTCGGGGTACAGTCTAATCGCGTCAGCTGCCACTTTGTCCAGCCACTGAAGGAGAGATAGAGCCAGCAAGATTTGATTATGGTGCCAGAATGGGCAATGTTTGACGGGTTGATGTTCCGTCACCCAAGGGCGCAGTCATGCGATATAGCCTCTTCCATGTTGAGCGCGACAAGGCCACGACGCTCCAGAGCCAGATCAGAGAGATGTTGGTTTCCGCCATGCTGGCAGGGCAGCTTCCGGCCAAGGCGCCTGTGCCATCGACACGTGCGATGGCAGGTCGGTTGGGGGTCTCGCGGAACACGGTGATGCTGGCCTATCAGGCATTGGCAACCGATGGCTTTCTCGTGTCTCGTGAGCGCTCGGGCTTCTATGTCGCTGAGGATGTGCGTCTTGCGTTCCCCGCATCGCCCACTGCACGACAGGCCTCGGCCAACAGCAATGCGAAAGCTCAGACACAGCACGCTGAAGTGGACTGGGAAGCCCGCTTCCGACTGGCGCCCAGCCGTCAGCCGAACATTACAAAGCCAGAGAACTGGCACGACTACAAATATCCATTCATCTACGGGCAGGTGGACTCGGACCTGTTCCCAATCGGTGCATGGCGCGACTGCATGCGGCAGTCCATGAGCCTGAAGTGGCTCGATGCATGGACGGACGACCGCTTTGCCGCCGATGATCCGATGCTGGTGGAGCAGATCCGCCAGCGCGTCCTTCCGCGGCGCGGAGTTATGGCTCAACCAGACGAATTACTGGTCACCATGGGTGCGCAGAACGCGCTGTTTTTGTTGAACCATCTGTTTGTAAGAGATGGTGCGCGGGTGGCGGTGGAGGACCCTGGCTATCCAGATATGCGAAACATGTTTGCCCTGCGTGGTGCTGAGCTTCGGCCCATCCCGGTCGACAGTTCGGGGATGCAAGTGAGCGCGCTCACGGATGAGTCGCTGGCGTTCGTCACGCCCAGCCATCAGTTTCCGACTTCTGTGACGATGACGCTGGATCGGCGTCGGGAACTTCTCGACTGGGCTGAACGAGCGGACGCTCTGATCATCGAAGATGACTATGAGTACGAAGCCAACTACCGGGGTGAGCCCACGCCGGCGCTGAAGAGCCTCGATCAGGCGGGCCGTGTCATGCATGTCGGCAGCCTCTCAAAGAGCATGATGCCCGGGCTGCGCATGGGCTTTGTCGTCGCCCCAGCGCCCGTTATCGCCGAGTTGCGGGCCATGCGACGTCTGATGCTGCGCCATCCGCCGGGGAACAATCAGCGCGTTGTGGCTCTGTTTCTCGCACAGGGCGGGCACGACGCCCTGATAAAGCGCCTGCACAAAGTCTATCTTCGTCGTTGGGAGGCCATGAATCTCGCTCTGGCCGATCATTTTCCAGGCTGGAGCCGGTCCCCAGCTTTTGGCGGATCATCGTTCTGGCTCCAGGGCCCTGACGGGTTCGATGCTCGGCAGCTGGCAGCGGATGTTGAGCAGTACGGCGTCCTGATTGAGCCGGGCGATATCTTCTGGTCGGATCCATCCTCCCATGCCTCGAGCTTTCGGCTGGGCTTTTCTTCCATTCCTGAGGACCGGATTGGCGAAGGCATCAGCCTGTTGGCAAGGGCGGCACAAAAGCAGCTTGATCAGCTACGCATTACGGCGGAAGCCAGCTAGGCGGCTCCGGCACTTCGGGTGCGCTTGAACGGTCTGGATGGTCGGCTACAGCGCCGTCCAGAACATGCGACCTGCAACCGCCAAAAGAAACACGCCAAAGGCGACTTCCATCTGGCGCTTGCTCAAGCCGTGCGCCAGCCGGACGCCGATCGGCGCAAACAGCAGGCTGGTCGGCGTGATTAGGGCCACGGCAATCAGACTGACATAGCCAAGGGAGAGAGGTGGAAGAGCAGGGTTGCCCCAGCCAGCATAGATGTATCCCAGGACACCCGGTATCGCGATGAGCATGCCGAGGCCTGCGGATGTCGCCACAGCCTGATGGATCGGGCGGCCGAAGCTGGTCATGAACATATTGTTCAGATTGCCACCCCCAATTCCCATCAAGGCTGAAATCAACCCGATCCCGAAGCCAACCGCGTTGGTCGCGGCAGGGCGCGGGAGGTCGCTTGAGATAGACCAGTCCTTGCGGTTTGCCAGCATCTTGATGGCTACCAGCACTATCACAACTCCGAAGATCACCTTGAGCATATCGCCGGAGATGTCGGCCACAACGAGTGATGCGATGATCACCCCCAACGGCACCCAGACAGCCCAGCGGCGCAGCAGTTCCGTATCGGGTGCGCCCCGCGCCAGGTGGGACCGGAAAGAGTGGATCGATGTTGGTATGATGATCGCCAGTGAGGTGCCGATCGCGATGTGTGTCAGCACATCTGGCGAGACACCTTGCAGGCGCAGAAACTCAACTAGAACGGGAACCAGAACTGCGCCGCCACCGATGCCAAAAAGGCCCGCAAGGACGCCGGCAATCGCTCCGGCGATGCCCAGGGACGCCGCCACCATAGCGAGGTTGGGCCAATCAATCGATGAAAGCATGCGGGTCTCCATGGAAGCCCGCAATCGCTTATCATGCCTCGGGCGCGCGAGGCTTTTGCACCATGGGTGCCTAAGGCTCAAGCGCCCATTGTTGAAGCACGCTGTGATGCCCACTGCGCCATCAGTGCTTCAAACTCGGTAGCAGGCCTGTTGTTGGCCAAGGCCTCTTTCATAACCTCAGCCTGGGTAAGCGGGGCCAGACCACCGACTGGGGGATCGGTGTCGAGGTTTGTCGGATAGGCGTACCCTTCGGCTGAAGCTGCGATCAGGGCCGCGAGTTGGGCGTCGCTGTGTTCAGACACATGGATATGAGGATAGATGGATCGGCAGACCTCTGCACGATCTACGGTCTCAATGGGTCTGCCAAAGGCGGAAGACACCTGCAGAAGGTTGGCGAGGCGCAGAATATCCTTGGACCGATTGTGGCCAGACCCGTGCATAAGCGCGGGGTTGAAAAAGACGGCGTCGCCCCGTTCCAGCGGCAGCTGCACGTGATGCTCAGCGAAGACGGCCTGAAATTCCGGCCGCGTGTATGCCACGTAGCCTTCTGCAAACTGTTGGCTGAAAGGCAGATAAAGGGTTGGGCCGCTTTCAAGCGGCATGTCGACATGGGCCACAGCACCCTGAAGCGTCAGCGCTGCACTCAATGCGTGGGCCTGGGCAGGAAATTTGATGGCGCGCTCGCCGGGCATGAAGCCCAGATGATAGTCTCGATGGGGCACTTGCGGTTCACCACCGGGGTTCACACGATTGACCTGGGCCGTCAGCTGATAGCCATCGCCGAGCCATGCTCTCGAAACGAGGTCGAGGCAGGGGTTGGAGTAGTAGCGCACGAAGCTGGCTGGATCCGCCACGGCGTGTTTGCCGAGGGCGTTCCAAACCCGGTCATTGGCACCGGGCTTGGCAAAGTGGTCGCCGCCCCCTGCGCCCGATGATTTTTCCGCCTCGATCATCCGTTCGAACATGGATGTCACACTGTTCAGGGTGTCATGGTCGTTGAAGGCGTTTTTGATCGCTACGACGCCCGGTCCGGACAGGAAAATCTTCGCCCATTCAGCGCTCAACTCAAGTCGAGCGTCTTCAGTCTCAGCGGCTATGCGCACCCGGTCACCATCATAGATCGGCACGTTCTTCTGGATGTCGGCCGCCTGGGGGCAATGGCTTGCATTTGTCGTTTGGGTGATTTGCCGAACGAACTCCTTCACGTCTCCGGAGTCCCGTTCGTACCAGATCTCACTCCGCATTGCGGAGACTGGGTTCTTGGCGTCCATGGTCCGTCCTCCCTTGGTGATTGAGCCGAACTCTATTCAAAGTCGCTCACGCTCACGGTTCGACCGTCTCGAGCGGAGGCCGTTGCCGCTTTTGCAAGTATCAGCGATTTAAGGCCGTCATCGCCATTGGGCTGCGGTTTCTCACCCTCAACGATCTGACGCACAAAGGCTCTTATTTCTGCGGCGTAGGCATCCGTGTAGCGCGTCATGAAAAAATGGTGGAGCGGAGCGCGTGTGTATCCTTGCCCATTGGCAATCTCGGCCGATACCGGGCGATGGTTTTCGGCATGCACCATGCCTTCAGACCCGTGAACCTCTATCCTCTGGTCGTAACCATATGTCGCGCGTCGCGAGTTGGTGATGGTCGCCTGTCGCCCGCTGGCCGTCCGCAGAATGACTGAAGTTGTGTCGTAGTCCGGGACGTCTGCTATCTCTGGATAGATCAGAACCGCACCTTGGGCCGTGAGACTGATTGGCTCCTCGCCCAGCAACCAACGCGCCATGTCGAAATCATGGATTGTCATGTCGCAAAAAATGCCACCGGACGACTGGATGTAACTGAGGGGAGGGCCTTCCGGATCGCGGCTTACGATCTGAACGAGCTCAACGTCACCGATCTGGCCCGCCTCAATGGCTTCGCGCACCGAAGCAAAACTCGGATCGAACCGGCGGTTGAAGCCAACCATCAGGCTTGCTCCCGTCTCTTCCACGACTTTGAGACAAGCCTTCACCCGATCAATATCGAGATCGATCGGCTTTTCGCAGAAGATGGCTTTGCCCGCCCTGGCGAACGTCTCGATGAGGTCCGCGTGAGTGTCGGTGGGTGTGCAGATGATGACACCGGAAACAGAGGCATCGGCGGCAATCTCTTCCACAGACCGGACAGAAGCTGCCGTGCCCGCAGCCAAGCGCTCCGCAGCCTCGGAGAAGGCGTCCGATACCGCGACCAGTTTCGCATGCTCATCAGACGCTATGGCTTTGGCGTGTACTGCCCCAATGCGCCCGGCCCCGATCAACGCTATGCCGACGGTCTGTGTCATCTGCCTCGTTCTCCCGCATCTACCCTGTACTGCTCAATTTTAATGCAGCAAACCCGTTCTGTCGTCGAGAAATACCCTTTATTTTCAGCATTATATCGATGGCAGAAACCATCAGAGCTTTTTTGTTCATCAACAGGGGTAGCCAACGAAAAACAAACATGCCAACATTTTGCAACCGGTTGCAAGTCGCCGCCCTTTTTGGACGTTAATCGGTTTAATCAGGGCAGGCCGCGGTAGCTCGGTCGCAATTCGCCGGACCCGGGAGGAAGCCTGAAAAGGTTGGGTCCGGCGTTAGCGCGCCGCTTTATGCGGTGCTTTCTGTGCTGATTTCTGGGAGGAAACTAATGAAGCGCATTCTCAAAACGGCCGTTCTGGCTGCGTCTGCTGTTGGCTTTGCTGCTGCAGCATCTGTTCCTGCAATGGCTGCAGGTCACGGAACCGAGCGTTACGTGATG
>JBCBXA010000137.1:0-5679 GCA_039816825.1 Pseudomonadota bacterium
GGGCGGCTTCTGCGATGGGACCAAGAGGGCAACGCAGCGCCAGAGTCCGCAAGCCTGCCTGGACGTCTGACGCCAATGGTGGGTTCGCATCTGCGTGCGCGGGGACAACCACGGTCAGCGGTCCCGGCCAGAAGCGCTTTGCGAGGCGCAGAGCGCTGTCATCCAGCACACCGTAGCGCGCCGCCATGCCCGTGTCGCAAACGTGGGCGATGAGTGGATTGTGGCTGGGGCGACCCTTGGCGCGGTAGATGGCGGCCACCGCATCCTCGTTGGTTGCATCTGCGCACAGGCCATAGACTGTCTCTGTGGGAAGGATGGCCAACCCGCCGTTTCTCAACGCTTCGAGGCATTTCGGGTCTATGGTCAAATGTGCAGTCACCCTAGGAGCCAAGCCATACTTGGCGCGCAAATGGAAGGTCTGACGTCCATGCTTGCCTACATCGCCCTTCTGAGAGCCGTAAATGTCGGCGGAACCGGCAAGCTGCCCATGGCTGAATTGGTCGAGGTTGGAAAATCCATAGGTCTGACTGATCCCCGAACCTACATTCAGAGCGGCAATCTGCTGTTTCGTTCCGATGAAGCAGAGGATGTCTTGCGTTCGCGCATTGAAGGGGCTCTCAAGGATCAGACTGGGCTCAACACAAGCGTCTTCATTCGAACCACCGATGAGATGCGGGCTGTGGTCGAAGCCAACCCGTTTCCACAGGCCGCACCCAACCAACTCATGGTGCTCTTTCTGGCCGAGGCGATATCCGGCGACCCGCTGGATGGCGCCAAGGGTCACAAGGATGAGCAGATCCAAGCCATAGGGCGCGAAATCTACATTCACTTTCCTTCGGGCGCGGGGAAGTCACGTCTCAAGCTAGCCGCTATGGATGGTGTGCAGGGCGGCACGATGCGCAATCTCAACACGGTGCGAAAGCTGGTCGAACTGCATGGTGAGGCGTAGCGGTAAGTCGCTCCCTGGGCCGTTTGAGCGCTGACTGCGAAAAGCGCCAACGGTTTATGCGGATATCTGTTCCCGCTTCCAGGTTTGCGGCTGCTGCTCGCCTGATGGCTCAATGGTTCGACATCTTGCAAGCAGTTTGACGTTTACGTAAGAGTGCGAAAAAGCGGAGGAACATCATGTACACAGCGCCTGTGAAAGAGATCGCTTTCACCCTGGACACCATCGCAGACCTGACACGCGACATGGCGGCTGGCCGCTATGGCGAACTGTCAGACGATCTGGTGGACGCCATCCTTGAAGAGGGCGGCAAGTTCGCCACCGAGGAGATCGCGCCCATGCACAAGATCGGCGACGAGGTCGGCTCAACGCTGAAGGATGCTGTGGTGACAACCCCTCCCGGTTGGATTGAGCTTTACACCGCCTGGCGCGAAGCGGGCTGGAACTCGCTTTCCGGCGACCCGGACTATGGCGGCCAGGGCCTGCCAAACCTGATGAGTGTCGCCATCCAGGAAATGTGGAACTCCGGTTCGGTTGGCTTCGGCCTGTGCCCGACGCTGACGATCGGTGCCGTCGAAGCGCTGGAAGCCCATGGGTCCGACGCCATCAAGGCCAAATATCTGCCCAAGATGATCTCGGGTGAGTGGACCGGCTCCATGAACCTGACGGAGCCGCAATCGGGCTCTGATCTGGGCGGTATGAAAACCAAGGCCGTTCCTCAGGGAGATGGGACTTACCGGATCACGGGCCAGAAGATCTACATCACCTATGGCGAGCACGACATGACGGACAATATCGTCCATCTGGTGCTGGCCCGACTGCCCGATGCACCGGCTGGCACACGCGGTATTTCGCTGTTCGTCGTGCCCAAGTTTCTGGTCAACGAGGATGGCTCGCTGGGCGCGCGCAACGATCTGTTCTGCAATGGCATCGAACACAAGCTTGGTATCAATGCGTCACCCACTTGCACGATGATCTATGGTGACGGTTTTGCCGAGCCCGGCGGCGGCAAAGGCGCAATCGGTTGGCTTGTGGGCGAAGAGAACCGTGGTCTGAATTGCATGTTCACGATGATGAACAATGCACGCCTTATGGTGGGTGTGCAGGGCGTCGGCATCGCCGAGGCCGCGACCCAAACCGCTCTGGCCTACGCGGCTGACCGCAAGCAAGGCTACGCTGTGGGCGCGGACAAGGCTGAGGGCATGTCCGCCATTCAGCAGCACCCCGACGTGCAGCGCAATCTTATGACCATGAAGGCGCTCACCGCCGCCAGCCGCGCCCTCTGCTATAGCTGCGCCCAGGCGCTGGATCTGGCCAAGCTGGCCGAAACCGCGGAAGAGCGGAAGATGTGGGCCGAGCGTGCTGCCATTCTAACTCCTTTGGCCAAGAGCTACAGCACCGACGCCGCCGAGCGTGCTGCATCGATCGGTATCCTGATCCATGGTGGCATGGGCTTCATTGAGGAAACCGGAGCGGCCAAATATCTCCGCGACTCAAAGATCACCCAGATCTATGAGGGTACCAATGGCATTCAGGCCATCGATCTGGTGATGCGCAAACTGCCCCTTTCCGAAGGCGGTGCGGTGGATGCGCTGATCGCAGACTATCAGGAGCATATCGACGCCCTGCGCGCCTCCAACAATCCGGCCTTTGGGCGGATGGGCGAAGTGCTCAACGATGCGGCCGAGAGCCTGCGCCGAACCACGGCCTGGATGCGCGAGCAGGTGGCTGCCGGTCAGGTGGATAAGGCTCTTGCCGGCGCAACGCCTTATCAGGAGCTCTTTGCGCTCGTGTCGGGCGGCGCGCTGCTCGCCAAGTCCTCGCTCATCGCGGCCCAGGCGGAAGGCGCAGCGTTTGAGGCCGCGCGCATCGCTGTGGCCCGCTTCTTTGTTGAGAATCTGGTGGTCGAGACCAGCGCGCTGGAAGAGGTCGTGACCCGCACCGCTGACCAGTTCGCCGATTTCAATGCCGATATGCTGAGCGCCTAGGGGCAGTCATGACTGACCACATCATCACCACGACCGAAGATGGCGTTCTGACGCTGCGCATGAACCGTGCCGACAAAAAGAATGCCCTGACCAGCGCCATGTATGACGCTTTGTCCAACGGGTTGGATCAGGCAGCGTCTGACGATGCTCTGCGCTGTGCTGTGATCTTGGGTTCGGGTGGCGTGTTCTGCGCGGGCAATGATATTGCCGATTTCATCAAGGCTGTATCTTCGCCCGAGGGCATGAAATCCACTCTGCGTTTCCTCGATACTCTGGCCCGTTTCCCCAAGCCGCTGGTTGCGGGCGTGGACGGTGTGGCCGTTGGCGTTGGCACAACCATGCTGATGCATTGCGATCTCGTGGTGGCAACCGGTCGTTCCATGTTCCAAACGCCCTTTGTCGATCTTGGGCTTGTGCCTGAAGCCGGGTCCAGCTGGCTTGCTCCACGCATCATGGGCCACCAGAATGCCTTCGCTCTGCTGGGCCTTGGTGAGCAGTTCTCTGCGGAAGACGCCCATCGAGTCGGCCTCGTGAATGCCGTCATTCTGGACGCCGAAGTGGAAGCCACCAATCGGGCGCAGAGCCTGGCTGCCAAACCGCCGGAAGCCCTGCGCATCAGCCGTGACCTGGTCCGTGGCGACCGGGCAGAGCTCTACGCCCGCATGGATGAAGAGGCCAGGCTCTTCGGTGAGCGGCTGAAGAGCGGCGAGGCTCAAGCAGCCTTCATGGCGTTCATGAGCAGGGGCAAGTAGCGGCTTTGCGGCCTAGGCGCTCCGCCGGTAGGCCGCAACGCGGCTGACAAAGGCCGACGCGAAATATTCGCGTTCCAGACCGGCCTCCGCAAATGCACCGTCCACATCGTCGGCAAGATAATTGTTGTAATAGGGCTCGTGGAACATTTGAGGGAACAGCGTCAGGAGACCGTCAAGGTTCTCGACGTCTCCGGTCTGTAGGCTGTCAACGAAGATCACCAAACCACCTGGCTTTACCACCCGCGCAAACTCGGAAATCACCTGTCGCCGAACTTTCATGGGAAGTTCGTGGAACAGGAACACGGTGGAAGCGACGTCCAAGCTGGCATTGGCGAAGGGCAATTGCTCGGCCATCGCCACGAGCGGCTGCACCTTGGACCGGTGGGCCAGCCGGCGCTTGGCATGGTTGAGGTATGGCTCTGACAGGTCGACAGCGAGGGCTGGTAATCTGGGATAGGCGTCTTTGACGTCATCCACAAAGCTGCCGGGCCCGGTTGCAATGTCCGCGTAACGTATCGTCCGCTGGTCCCGGCCCTTCAACTCATTGGCCAGAGGAACAAGCCCCTGACGACGCATGCAGGCGGCAGCGCCGTAGAACAGGACCTCGACCTGCGTGTCGTAAACCTCGGCTGACTCTTCGCTCAGCCAACCGTCGTTCTGGAAGTGAAAATTCTGCAGATAGTAGCGCGGCAGTTTCTCTCGATTCTCCTGGGTGAAGGGCTGCTGATGGTCACCTTCCAACCTGCGCATCTGCTGCGCCGGAAGGTCGGCAAAAAATTTGCGGGCATCGCGCAGCATGTCCGGCGCTGACTGGCGGCTTGCAGGAGCGGGATAAAGGCCAGCTTCTACGTTGGCGAGGTCGGTGGCGAAGAGTTTGCGCACTTCGGCCAGCAATTGCCGCTCATTGGGAATGCCACCCTCGGGCCGCTCGATCTTGGGCGGTTCGATATTGGTTTGTTTGGCAATGCGGGTTGCGGCGCGCCGGGTCGCCAGGCTTTGCCCTGAGTACCATGCCACCCGTGCGGCCTGGCCGAGCGCATAGTTGGTGCGGCGCGCGAGCGTGGCCAGGTTCGGGCGTGGGCGCTCGCCGTTCGAAGATGGGCTCGTTGAGCTGCTGTTGGCGTCGGCCATGGAGGTTCCTACCGGCTGAAGAGTGCAACCACCTCAATATGGGGTGTCCAGAGAAATTGGTCTACCGGCGCGACGCTTTGGAGCTGAAAGCCGCCCTCAATCAAAATGCGGGCATCCCGGGCAAGGGTTGCCGGGTTGCAGCTGACGGCAACGATTTTCCGCACGCCGGACTTGGCCAACTCCCGGCACTGGGCCTCCGCGCCGGCGCGGGGTGGGTCAAAGATGGCTCCATCCACGCGTTTCATTTCGCGCGCAGTGAGGGGGCGTCGGTGCAAGTCGCGGCGCTCAGTTGTGAGCGTTTTGATGCGGACACCCAGTTTGGGTGCCTGTCGAACGGCCCGATCCAGCGCAATCAGGGCAGCCGCTTCACTTTCATAGGCGACCACCTTGGATTGCAACGCCAGCGGGATGGAGAAGGTGCCTGCTCCAGCAAACAGATCGATCACCTGCTTGCAGCCCTTGAGATGGGCCGTTGCCAAGCGGACCATATGTTCCTCAACGCGCCTGGTCGCCTGGGCAAAGCCGCCGGGCTGCACAGCCACGGGTAGACCGCCAAAAGTGACCGTTGGAGCCTGGCGCTCGATCAGAATCTCGTCCTCGAAAGCAAGCCGCGGCAGACCAGCCTTGAGTGCGAAGTCAATGGCCTTGCGCCGAGTGCCGCCGGGCAGATCGCCCGGCCCTGACAAAGACACATCAAGGCCCAGATCGGTGGCGAACACCGCCAGCCTGATCTCGCCGCTCTTCGGCGCGGTGATGGCTGCAAGCTTCCTGAGCGTTGGCAGTGTGTCCGTGATTTCGGCGTTGAGGACTGGGCAGTCCTCCACGCTCCAGCCTCCAAACGGATCGTGAGCGTAGAGGAATG
>JBCBXA010000138.1:0-5504 GCA_039816825.1 Pseudomonadota bacterium
GAGAGTTCGATGACAAAGTTGCTCGCCCCGGACGCCACGAGAAAGCCGCCAAAGATCATAAAGAGCGTGATGTTGACGGACGAAATGGTGGCCAGAATGCCGAACATGCCTTCATCATTGTAGAGCGTGCGGAACATCACATCGGTCACCGAAAGCGATGCCGAACGAAAGACGCCGGGCAGCACTGAACCGAGCCCCAGAATATAGGCGAGCGAAAGAACAATCAGGATTGGGATCACCCAGCCCGACACGCGGCGTGACAGGTCGAGGCAGGCGAAAATGAGCAGAAAGCCAGAGGCCCAATCAAGCGGGCGGAACTGCCAGGACTGGCCGGTGACGCCCACCGAGCGCTCGTAAAGGCTGCTCTCACCCAGGGCGATCCAGATGGCAGCACCCGCCACCAGCAGGCCATAGGTCACATCGACAGCAAGGCTGGCACGCCGGTTGGTCCAGCGGGGAAAGGCCGGAAGGATGACGGCCGCGAGGAACGCAAAGCCGGCGAAGTGAATCGCGTTCTGCAGGCGCACGGGCTCAGCGAGGACCGTATTTGTCAGCAGGTGCCAGATGGCAAAGCCGATCGCGAAGGCGATTACGACAATCCGCACGAGACCACCGGTTGCGGGAACGGAAGACCCGTCGCTCGGCGGCTCCAGCCAGGCCGCGCGCTCTTGCGCAACCGTCAGAGCCTGTCTTGCGGGCGCATCATTGTCGTGGAGCGTATCAGCTGTTGGCACAGTGTTCACGTGCTTCTCCCCAAAGCCCGGATCAGGTCACCAAAGAAATGAGTTCCGGCCGAGCGATGCCCGACCGGAGAAAGGATGGACGGCTTACTTGGCCATCAGAGCGTCGGGGATCTCGACACCCACTTCCTTGTAGTAGCGGGCCGCACCTGGGTGCAGCGGCACTGGCAGACCAGCAAGAGCCACTTCGATGGACATCGCGCGGGTTGCAGGATGGATCGCGGTCAGGAAGTCGAGGTTCTCATACATGGTCTTGGTGAGCTGATAGACGTGCTCTTCATCCACCGATGCGTTCACAGCCAGGAAGTTCGACTGGGCGATGGTGTTCACATCCTTATCCTGACCAGGATAGGTGCCGGCCTCAATGGTGTAAGGCACCCACAGGTTGCGACCGCCATCCATCTTGGCGCGCTCTTCGTCCGTCACATCCAGAATGACAAAGTCATCACCGTTGGACGCCATCAGACGTGTGATCGCGCCAGTGGGCGGGCCCGACGGAATGCCAGCGGCGATGATGCCACCATTGGCCAGCTGGTCCGCCGTTGGGCCGTAGCCGCCATCGAAATTGTCCATGGCACCGACATCAACGCCGAGGCCGGCAAGCAGCACAGTATTGGAGCCCAGCGTACCAGAGTTGGAACGACCCATGCCCACGGCTTTGCCTTCAAGCGTCACCAGGTCAGCAGCGGTGCCGGTTGTGGCCATGTCCTTAGCCATGACGAACTGCTCGACATTCTGCCAGAGCATGGTCACGGCGCGCAGGTTTTCCTGGGGCTCGGAAACAGGGCCTGTACCGGTGGCAGCATAGGAGCCAAAGAGGCCCTGCAAAATGGCAAAGTCAGCAGAACCTGATGCCAGGTCCTGCACGTTGGCGGCAGAGCCAGCCGAGTTCACAGCCGTCAGGCTAAACTTCTGCTTGGGCAGCAGCTTAATCTTGGACAATGTAGCAATGGCCGTGCCCACCGGGTGGTAGGTTCCGCCAGTGGATGCCGTGTTCAACACATAGTCGGCGTCTTGGGCATGAGCTGCGCCCGATGTGCCAATGGCAAACGCGGCGAGCGCCGCAATGAGTAGCTTCTTCATCTGATTTCCTCCTCGAAAGCACCCCTCCCGGGCACTTAAGACAAAGAGATAGGTCAGAATGGCCAATGGCAAAAATGAAGAAAACCGCGCGTTGACGAGAAAGTGCCTGCGGAAATCCGCAGGCTAGCGCCGCTGAAGATATTGCGCCTTGTCCAATCCCAACTTGACGATTTTCTCATTCAGGGTTCTGCGGCCGATACCCAGCGCCTCGGCGACCTCATCCATCCGCCCTTCGTGATCGCGCAGAGCACGTCCGATCATCTGTCTCTCAAACTCTGCGGTCGCCTCGCGAAGCTTCAGAGAAGAACCGCTATGGACGTCGACACCGTGCAGCACATCACGAACAGAAACCGCTCGGGTGCGGGACGCCAGCACAAACCGCTCGGCCAGGTTGCGAAGCTCGCGCACGTTGCCCGGCCAGTCATGGCTCATCAGCGCATTCACATCTCCATTGCCGAGGACTGGCGGGTCAGACTCGTATCGGGCCGCGAAACCCGAAACAAATTGCTCAAAGAGGTCGAACACATCGGCACCGCGATCCGCCAGTGGCGGCAGTCGCAGGGTGGCTCCCGTCAACCTGTACATCAGATCTGCACGAAGATGCCCACTGGCGACCAAGGGCTCCACCTCCTGCTGACAAGCCGAGATAATCCGCATGTCGCTGGATCGGGTCTCCGTGCCGCCGACGGGCAGGTATTCGCCGGTCTCAAGCACGCGCAAAAGCTTGATCTGCATGTCGTTCGACAGAGACGACAATTCATCCACGAACAGCGTGCCGCCATCGGCTTGCGCTAGAAGGCCGCTATCGGGATTCTCCTTGGTTCCAAACAAGGTGGTCTCGAAGACAGATGCTGCCAAAGCGGCACCGTGGAGTGCAATGAGCTGGTGTTCTCCCCTTCGGCTGGCCTGATGGACAGCGCGGGCGGCAAGCTCCTTGCCGGTGCCGGTCTCACCAACCAGCAGCAGAGGCAAGTCGCTGTCCGCCAGCTCGAGAAGCTGCTCCCGCAAGCTCACCATCGGCGCACTGGCACCGCGAAGGGTCTTGGTCAGTCCGGTCGCATCAGCAAGCCGCTCACGCAGACGTTCCGCAGCGCGCGACAGCGCAACCTTATCCGATGCATTGGAGATGATCTTGAGCAGCCGCCTTGGCTCAAAGGGCTTCTCGATGAAGCTGTACGCGCCTGCCTGCAGGGCATCGACAGCCATCTGAACATCCCCATGGGCGCTCATCAGCACGATGGGGGTAGCCAGATTCTCTGCATGGTCCCTGACAACTTCAAGACCGCCATATCCTGGCATCCGCACATCACACAGCAGAACATCGAACGGCTCCTCGCTGAGACGATCGATGGCCTTTCTGGCATCGCCCGATGTCTCCACCGAAGCGCCAGCACTCGACAGAAGGTGATCAAGCGAGTGCTGCATCTCACGATCGTCATCGACAACCAACACACGGCAGGACAGTTTCACCCTTCTTGCTCCAGCTGCGAAGGCGCGGGCAAAATCAGGCTGAACTCCGCACCGGCTTGAGAGCTGGAGGCTTCAAGTCGCCCTCCCTGTTCATGGGCAATGGCCTCCACGATAGCGAGTCCGAGACCCATGCCTTCGCCTGAAGCACGCGTGGTCACAAACGGCTCGGTCAGCCGTTCATTCTCTACGCCTCTTATCCCAGGACCATTATCACGCACCGTCAGCCGCACCTCGCGATTGTCAATCGACGCTACCTGCACCTGTATCAGCTTTTGCGAGCGAAGCTCTATCTCATCCACATCCAGCAGAGCGCGCAGTGCATTGCGCAGAAGATTGATAACAGCCTGCTCCATGCGCAACGGTGTGCACACGATCTCCAAGCCAGCGGGGCCCGGATCAATTTCAATCCGAACGCCCTCGCGCTCGGCGTCATGAACAACCAGTTCGACGGCATTTGAAATGACTGACGCTGCCGGAACCCGACCGACCTGACCATCGTCCGGGGTTGCAAAGAACCTCAATTGCCTCGTCAGGCCTGCAAGCCTTTCGACCAGACGAGTCAAACGCTTCAGGGTACGGGCAGAGCCGACCTCGCCACCGATCTCCGCCGCAGCCAGATGGTTCCGCATGGCAGAGATCGGCTGGCTCAATTCGTGGCTAATGGACGCCGACAGCTGGCCAAGGGTGACGAGTTTGTCGCGCTGACGGAGCCTGAACTGGGCACGCTCTAGATCTTCATTAGCAGCAGCAAGGCGGCGGCGACTCTCTCGCGATTGAGCAAGAGCCGCTTCAATGCGGCGAGAGCGCAGGAATGTGGCCATCAGGAGCACCAACAAAATGGCGGCACCAACGCTGGCCGTAGCCCCCAGCGCTGAGTTGACCACTTGGCGCTTGGGCAGCAGGTAACTCACCCGCCAGTCGGGAAGCCCAACCTGAGCCGTGCCGAGAACAAAGGTTTCAGCTCCGAGTTGCACCTCATTAGGCGTGATCATCGACCAGTTGGCGGACGGTATCTCGGACCGTCCGAACTGCCGCGAGCTAACTCCATCACCGTTCGGCACATCTGTAAGCCTGCTGTACAGTAGCGACGGTTCAGAACTGAGGACAATGATATCGTCGGAATTGCTGACCAAAACCGGAGCTTCTGAGCTGACCAAACCAGCCTGCAACTCCGCCACGTCCAGTTTGACGGCCACCACTCCAGCCTTGGCTCCAGCTTCAGCCGATCCTGAACCGATGTGGGCTGCAATGAAGTAGCCAGGCCGACCCGTGGTCGCCCCCACTGCAAAGTACTCACCGACTTCTCCGGCCATCGCGTCCACGAAGTAAGGCCGGAACCCGTAATTCTGGCCCAGAAAACTCACCGTGGCCGCATGGTTCGATGTCGCCAGAACATCACCAACAGCGTTCATGATGTAAATGGCTTCCAGCCCACTGACTTCGGAGAAGGCTTCAAGGCGCCGACTGACGGCTGGCGAATGGCCGGCGGCAAGAGCGGCAGTGGCCACCGCATCGTCCTGCGCCAGGATAGATGGCAGATACCGGTAGCGATCAATCGAGCGTTCCAGAACCCGAGCGTAGAGCTCCGCCTGAGCGTTACCGGCCTCGACCGCGCGATCTTCAAAATATGACAGTGCAAGCACGGCGACCGCTGCGATCGCGACCAGTGCAATCAGCATCAGGGAAACGATCACCCCCGCTCGCAGCCGCTGCCGCCCTTGACTGCGGGCCCGGCCTGGCAACTGTCCGTGCGCTTTGCCATGCCCATTGGCTCCTAGCGTCGACTGTCTAACCGGCCTTATGGACCCGCTGGCTGCCGCACCATGGGTCGCATCAGGGGCCGCATCAGGGTCAGTCAGTTCCAAACCGATATCGTTGCTGGCCAGATTGATGGGCATGGCCGGACGCTAACGCTCTCATCGTCGTGACGCAAAGCGATGCGTCCACCTCGAAGCCTTCTTGAACACAAGCTGGATCGGAAACGGCGCTTCACACTCCACCGATGCTGGTTGACTTACGGCCTTCGAGAACGGGCCACGTCCAACCGCGGAGACTTCAAGATAGACCAAACGTTTGGTTTACAAATTGAAACTAAAATTGACCCCGCAGGTAGGGAGTCGTTCATGCGCTTGATCTGTCTAGCCCCCCATGTCTGGGCCAGTGATTTGCGGTTTCTCTAGTAAGGTTTCTGGCACGGGTGGCCGCATGTTG
>JBCBXA010000139.1:0-5499 GCA_039816825.1 Pseudomonadota bacterium
CATGACAGCTGCCACCATGGCGTCGAGAATGCCGTTGTGGCCATTATCCATGGGGTTGGGAGTCTGGTAGAAAAACACACCTCCTGCCTGCTCGGTGGCTGCCTTCAGCATGGCATATTGCTCTCTATGGAGCGCTGGCGTCAGCTCCGGCTCATAGGCACCGTTAATGCCAAAATTGGCGATCACCAGATCGGGCCGATGCGCGGCAATGTGCTCTACGATCGTCATGCCGTCGTAGAGCGGTTGTTCCAAAGCATTGCCAAGCGTCAGCCCGCCCTGGGCAAAGTTGCGCACCTGATGCGTTCCGACCCCAAACTCGCTGTTCAGGAATGCCTGCAGAAGAACCCCCGGCGCGAACGGGTTCTGAACGGGCTCATTGTTGAAGACCGACACGCCTCTCTGAGTGGAGTCGCCGTAAAGATAAATGTCCGCAGCGCGGATCGGCGTCAGCCCCAGAACAATAAACACAAATGCCGTCAGCACGGTGCGCATGGCCAGTTGCCTCCCATTCCCGGCTCGGAGCTGAACAGTCCTAGGCGCCTGGGCAGCCAGATTAGGACGCCGCCAATACAACAAGCAAGAAACGCTGCGACCCAATCGAAGCGGGAAATCGCTGGCTCGGGAGCATTGCGGAGAGTGCTCGAACCATACAGTTTCGCAAGACGAACAGCCGTCCGAGCCTTTGCATGGCCCGGGCTTTGCCCACCGCCCCGCGGAACGGATTGGCGAAGCGAATTTAGCGTGAAACAAAAAGTAGCGGAGAGTAGAGGACGAAGTCCGAACTCGAAGCTAGCGCATATTGGGTTGGCGGGCGGCAATGTGCAAAAAATGGCGGAGAGATAGTCCGCCATACTAGATATTTATCTTATTGATTTTTATAATAATTTTTTAGATGCCCCAGCTTATTCCCACCTATATTCCCACCCTAAACCTTCAACCGACAGATTTAGCTCTTTGGGAAGGTGTTGTTCTCGCGTTGCGTTCCAATCAGAACAGATCGACGCTCTGGTCTAGGACTTCGTAGGAAAAGCTGAGGGAGACAATCTGAAATTGACGTGAAAGCTCGAGCTAAAGCTGCACAACGGGATAGGGGGGCAATCTGTCAAGGCGTGAGCTTCAGTTGAGGTGTCCCTAGATTTGCAGACGCTTTTGTAACAATATTGTTTAGTAGCGGCCTATCACTTTCCGGCCTCCGAAGTTCTAACAACTGCGCCTTGCCACCGAGCCCAAGCGCTTCCTCCAGTTTTAGTAGGTCGAACTGCTGAACCCACCTACAAAAAACGGATGTCGCACCAGCGGCCGCCGCCAGCTGGGCTCAAGCTCTCATCGCAGCTGCGGATGCCTCACTCGAAACAAGTTTTCCGTCGCTACGGCTAGTGCTTCTATTTCTGGTGCAGTTGCCCAAACCTAAAGGCGGAATGACACAAGCGCTAGCTTAGGTTTGGGTCCTCCCAGAGCGCTTTAACATACGCGGGCAAGATGACCCGCAAGGTATCGCAGGCAAACAGAGCTTATATGGGCCTTGTAGTATGATACGTGATATCAGGGAAGTTTTATGGTTCTTCTGCCATCGCTGATCCTTCAATTTCTGGACCCGCGGCCATTGTTTATCCGAAGAGTGGCGCCATCGCCCCGTGAAGCGCAAGAGATAAGCCCGATGTGTTTCTGGCTCGTCAGAAAGCTGTCGGTAAAGCTGGTTCTCTATTTAGAGGCTGAGAAGCCCCTATGTCCTTCCCCGCTAAACCTGGGCCGCTACACTTGGACTGATAGGGGGATTGCGCATTGCGAGGAAACGACATTTAGACGAAGACGTGCTGAAGCTGCTGCGTGAGATTGAGCTTAAGCTGACAGCTGGCAATGACGTGGCATCTGCGTGTAGGAGCGTTGGGATCAGTCCCTCTCATTGATTGCTGTGCAATCAATTGCCGGTCAATGGAAGCGACCTACTACAACTGGCGGAAACGGTTTGGCGGGATGGGCCGGTCGCAGCTGTCGGAGATGAAGAGCCTTTAGAAAGAGAACGCGCGGCTGAAGAAGATCCCTCTCGGCGTTTGCTTCGCAAAAGCCTACCGGGCAATGGTCGCGGAGCTTGAACTGGACAAGCTCATTCTCAAGCAGTGCCGGCAAGCGAACGCATGCATTCGCTGAGAGGGAAAGTCTAAACCATCTAAAGCCCAGGGCCTGACCCCCGAGGAGCTCCGTCAGGCCGTCATTCACACACGCCAGCAGCTCGCCACGTCTGAGCGGCGAATGTGCCGGGTCGTCGGCTTGGCCCGGAGCACCCTGCAATATCGCCCAGCATCCAAAGACGATGATGCGTTGCGGTTGGCAATGATCCGGCTGGCGAAGCAATACGGCCGATATAGCTATCCGCTGGCTGGCAGGCGTTTGCACGGCAAACGCTTAGACGCGCAAGATCACCGAACTGCTCCACGTCGAGGGCTAGCGTGTCAATCACAAGAAGGTCGAGCGGCTCTGGCGCGAGGAAGGGCTACAGCTTCCGCAGCGCCACATTGGAGCCGGTCAAGCAAACGATCCGGGGATCGTTTGTCAGGCGGAACGCGCAAAAGGCTTCATCATAAAGACAGCTCGATCATCCGCTTGAGGCCCACGCATCCGAACCATGTTTGGGCTATCCATTGCCCGGCAAGCGATGCTCGCATCGCTGAGAGGGGACTTCTTGCACGACAAGCTCAGCAATGGCCGCACCTACAAGATGCTGACGGTTCTTGATGAGTACACGCGTCAAGCCTTGACGGTGACCGTGCGCATCAAAATGGGAGCGAACGACGTTCTCGAAGTCCTCTACCCACTTTTGCTAAGGCACGGAACGCCCGAATTCATCCGCTCAGATGACGGACCAGAGTCTGCTGCTGAAGCCATGCAGGACTGGCTGCGACGCGTTGGCATCAGCCCATACGCATCTATCCGGGCTCACCCCCTGTCGGCGGTGCTTCGCTTGCCTGTCGGACAATGCATGGGAGAATGGCTACAATGAACGGTTCAACGGAACACTGGGCAATGAAACCCGAACAAGGAATGTTGCCCACCGTCAGACAGGCCCAAACCGCTATCAATATCTGGCTCCGACAATATAGCCATGTCGGGCCGCATCATGCATTGAACATGTGACCGCCAGTGCCTGAAACTCTACTAGAGAAAACCCAAATCGGTGCTGTGCTTCCAAAGTTGCCCTCGGTTAGTGACGGGGCTTTCCGAGAGCATAGCAGCTCTTTATCCAGTTCTGGCCGCGCGAGGCCCGGTCCGCTGATCTTGTCTGCGAAAACCTGCCAAAACTGCAAAGATTTTGCCGGGGGGTGTCGTTGTTAAGTGATTGATCTTAGCCAGGGCAGAGTGATCGGATAAAACGACGTAATTTGGCGTCAAAACTGGAAAACTTAGTTTCGTTTGGTATGCGGGCTTTCAGCGTCAAATAAAACGGGAAAGCCCACAATGGTGGTGCTACGATTGGGGCTTATAAGCTGTGACATCAATCTCGATCTTAGCATCTACCATGAGCTGGGATCTAACGGTCGAGCGTGCGGGGGCGCCGTTCTGAAAGTAGCTCGCATAGACGCGATTGAACGTCCAAAAGTCACGTGGATCGTCTAGCCAGACATTGACCTTTGCGACGTCATCCAACGTGCAACCCGCCTTCGCGAGAACGGTAATTACATTCTCCATTGTGCGCTTTGTCTGTGCTTCGATCCCGCCTGGCTCGATCTCGCCGTTCTCATTCATGGCCACCTGGCCAGAGATGAAGACAAAGTCGCCTGCGCGAACGGCAGGCGAAAATGGCAAAGCTTGCCCACCGGCACCTGTGCGTTCTGCACCAATTCGTTCAATTGACATGATGTTCTCCTGTTCTTTCGATGTGCTTCAGAGTTTGGGAAAAAGTCGGGATCGGCGCGACGGCACCGAACCTCTGAGTTGAGAGAGCCGCAGCAACATTGGCCCATTCAGCCGCTTCAAGAGCCGACGATCCACGCAGTCGCTCTGCAAGAAAGGCTCCGTTGAAGCAATCGCCTGCCCCGGTCGCATCTTGGGGCATGACGGCTATTGGGGGGACATGAGCCGTCGATGTGCCGTTGGAAACAAGCACGCCTTGAGACCCCATCGTCAGGACAACCTCAACAGCCCCTAAAGTGTGATAGAACGCAACGATCTGCTCGGGATCGTCATAGCCTGTCAGCTGGGTCGCATCCTCCAAACTTGGCAATGCCAAATCACACAACTCCATCACTGCATGGGTGGTGTGGCGGGCCTCCTCTAAAGGCCAAAGCCTGGTCCGAAGATTGGGATCAAAAGCGAAAAGCCCGCCACCAGATTTGGTAATCCTTGCGGCTTCGTCAACCGCTGCTCCCATATCGGCGCTGACAGCAAGTGAGATCCCTGAAGCATAGAACATCTTTGCCTGAGAAAGAGTCGCTAGCGGTAGATCACCTGGTCCAAAATTTCGCGCTGCCGAGTGGGTTCGGCGATACGAGAAATGGTGCCCCTGGGTGTCGTGCGTGACAAAATATAGCCCGGTTTCATGACCTGAATCTACCAAGACATGATCGTGCAAGACGCCTTCGTCTTCCCACAATGCCTTAAGATCTTGACCAAACGAGTCGTCGCCAATCTTCGAAATAAGCCCTGTATTTGCGTTCTGGCGTGCCGCCGAGATTGCAACATTGGACACATCCCCGCCAAAACCCTTTAGGAAGCGACCGTCGGATTGTTGGTTGAATTCTACCAGAGGCTCCCCGAGGCAAAGAAGCTCAACATGATTGGGTGTCGTCACCAGACCTGACCTCTTGCACTGACCGGAGTGGCACCCAAGCGGTTTTCACCGCGTACCAGTTCGACCTGATCAAGCATGTTTGCCACCACGCAGGCATGGTTTGGGACGATCCGAACGAGGTCTCCGACGGCCAGATTGATATCGCCGTCACACCAAAGCCGCCCGTGTTCCTCACTCAGCTGATCAATCTTTAGATCATCACGGCCCAAGACATGCCCGTAGCCTTCAAGGCCTAGCAGGTCAGACGTTAGCACCTTTGAACCAGCATCAATCACCGCATGATTGGCGGATGGTACGGATACAACGGTTGCCGCAACCGTCAGCGCACAGTCTTCCCAATCGCATACCTCGCGGGACACAAGAGACCGATCGTTGTAAACATAGGTGCCTATACGGTACTCTGTAGCGAGCGACATTTCATGGGCCTGCCACATGTCCGGTGACCCGCCTGACGAGATCACGGAAACAGCCAGTCCTGAGCTTTCAATCAGATCCTTCGCAGCAGCCAACCATGTCGCGACTTCTTTTTGTTTGCCCACCGGCGGATAGGTCATGAGGCCGGCAAATTCGAGACCAGGCAATTTTGAGATTTCCAAAGCAAGCACATACGCAGCGTTTGGCGTAGCGACCCCGCATCGGTCCGCACCTGTGTTGCACTCAACGAGAACGGATAATGGTTTGCTACTATCTGCAAAGGTGTTGCTAAGACCCCG
>JBCBXA010000013.1:0-50549 GCA_039816825.1 Pseudomonadota bacterium
TTCCATCGCCTCCGCTCCTCGCCACCGGGCAAATTGACTCCCACCAATGCAAACAGATGAACGGGTCCTGACCCTAGGCCCACTGCACTCGCCTTGGCGTCGCCCGGCCGTTGACTTGGCCATTGACTTAGATTGGGCGAAACCATATTCACCCCCTGTTTCAAGGTTCAGGCTTTGGCGTGGCGGAGTAGCTCAGGTGGTTAGAGCAGCGGAATCATAATCCGCGTGTCGGGAGTTCAAGTCTCTCCTCCGCTACCATTCTTCACGAAACCAGTCCGGCTCAACTCTTTCGGGTGGCTGCGCCCCAGATCATCAGGACGATCACGGCGCCAAAGATAGAGCCGAGAAAGCCCGCCTGTTCGTTTGGCCCGTAAAAGCCCAATTGCTGCCCGAGCCAGGTGAAGAAGAAGCCACCGGCTACACCGAGAACCGTGGTCAGTATAAAACCTTCGGGCGCGTTGCCACCGCCTTTGAGCCACTTGGCGATCACGCCGACGATGAACCCGATCAATATGGTCCAAAGAACGCTCATCTCACTTTCCTTTCCCGATCAACCTGACAAACCAACAGCGTTGTACGTGACAGCTTGCGCCCTGGTGTCATAGGCGTCGTGTCATAGGCGTCGTGTCATGGGCGCGGTGTCACGGATCTGTGCGGCGAAAGGCGGGCATGGAGGCCACAGCCTCTTTCAGCGCCTCACCCCATTGGCTGGAAAGGCTGTTGAAATAGGCGTCGCCAATCGCGATGCGCCCCCGACTTTCAAAAGCGTAGCTGTCATTTTCATACACGCACCAGTCGATGGGCAAATCGACAGAGAGATTGGCCTTGATGGTGCTGTCGAAGGAGATGAGCATCAGCCGGATCGCATCGTCAAAACTCATATCCCGATCATAGGCTCGCAGCAGAATGGGTCGGCCATATTTTGTCTCACCAATCTGAAAGAACGGCGTATCGTCCGACACCTCTACAAAATTGCCTTCGGGATAGATCATGAAGACCGTTGGCACGCCGGGCGCGATCTGACCGGCCAAAATCATGGTCGCCCCGTAAGTCGGGTCCATTTGCGTCGCGCTGTCAGGACCGTTCGCCGCCGATGATTGCTCGGCAATCACCTGCCGTAACTCGTTGCCCACCAGTGTGGCGAGCTGGAACATCGTGGGCGCCTGCAGCAGCGACGGATTGCGCTCATCGGGGATTTTGGTGCGCTCATCGAGCCGACTGATGAGCGCCTGCGTTGTGGCCAGATTGCCGGCCCCCAGAAGGGCAACGGCGCGTTCTCCGGGCACTTCCCAGGTCGTCAGCTTTTTATAGGTCGAGATGTTGTCCACGCCAGCATTGGTGCGGGTGTCCGACATCACAACGAGGCCTCGAGAGAGCCGCAGCCCAACGCAATAGGTCATAGGATCAAGCCACCATGTTTGCGTTCCACCCAAACGGCGACGCACGTCACATCCATAGAGATGTTACTGCTGAACCTGAATGGCAACCGCCAGCTTTTCCCCGCCATGATCGCCAAAACTGATGCCCGAAACCGGAGCCGCATCACGATAGTCGCGACCCGTGGCGACGCGCACATAGCGCTCGTCCGGCGAAATGCCGTTGGAGATGTCAAAACCGACCCAGCCCAGACCTGTGATGTAGGCCTCAGCCCAGGCATGGGCTGCATCATGAACAGCATCCTCGTCGGTCTTGAGGTAGCCGGAGACATAGCGGGCCGGTAAACCCAGGCTGCGGGCCGCAGCGCAGAAAATGTGGGCATGGTCCTGGCACACGCCGCGACCATCGCGCATCGCATCCTCCGCCGTGGTGGTGACATCCGTTTCACCTTGGGTCCATGTTACGGCTTCCAGCACCCGGTTCGACAAAGCGTGCATGCGTTCCAGTTCGTCGGGAAAATCCGAGTTCATGCCCTTGGCCATTTGCCGCGTCAGGGCACCAGCCCGTGTCAGCGGCGTGCCTTCGGCAAAATACCAAAGTGGCGCAAAGCCCGAATGCTCGCCAATCACGCCGTTGGTGTCGGATGTTCTGACCTGACCCTGGCTTACAATCGTGATCTGGGACGCGCCGTCAGCGACCGAGATCATCGTAACATGATTGTTGTGGTGGTCGTGGAAGGTCAGTTCCTTCTTGGCTCCTTCCACTTGGGTATCCCAGTTTACGACATCCTGCTCGGCGCGAGTCTTGGGCAAAAGCCGCAATTGCTGCAGCCCGTAATTGACCGGCCGTTCGTATGTGTAAGTCGTACGGTGAGTGATGTTCAGCAACATGGCCCGCCCCTAACCGTAGAACCGATAGTCGGTTTCAATCTGCGTGCCCAACGTCTGCAGATCGGCGATGAAGGTCAGGATCGTTTCGTGCAGCCCCTGCTCGAACACATCATTGATGGTGCTGTCGCTCAGTTTGGCTCTCAGCCCCTCGGCCAGATCGTGGCTGGTGTGGCGGGTCCCGTAGTCCCGCTCAAGATAGTCCAGATTGTCCCTGATCTTGGAGGTGCAGAAGAGGATGGAGCGCGGCATGCGCGGATCCATCATCAGAAAGGCCGTGATGGCACTGGCGGTGGAGTTGCCCTTGTGAAGCCAGCGGAAAGCGCGCTGACCTCCAACAGATCTGAGAATGGTCTCCCACTGCACATTATCGACCGACGAGCCAATGTGGCGGACGGTCGGCAGCAGGATGTAATATTTGACGTCCAATATGCGGGCGGTGTTGTCCGCACGCTCGAGAAACGTTCCGATACGCGCGAAATCATACACATCATTGCGCAGCATGGTGCCGTGGAGAGCTCCACGCACCAATGCGCTTTGCTGACGGATGAGGCCGAGCACCTCTGGCAGATCGCGGTCTCGCACGGGGCGCGACAACGCTTCGCTCAGCCGCATCCAGCATTCGTTGATTGCCTCCCAGACCTCGCGGGTGATGGCCGTCCGAACGAGCCTGGCATTGTCGCGGGCGGCCTTCGTCATGCTCATGACAGACGAAGGATTGGCTTTGTCGCGCAGCAGATAGTCCACGACATTGGCACCAGTCACGTCTGCGTGGCGCTCGCGATAGGCCTGGTCGACGAATGCAGTCCGTAGAACCGAAACCCACTCATCCTCAGCGCTGTCCGGCCGGGTCAGGGCAATGCGAAAACCGGCCTCCACCAGCCGCGCCGTGTTCTCTGACCGTTCAAGGTAGCGGAACATCCAGAAGACACCGCCTGCAGTTTTGCCCAGCATCCGCCTAGTCCTCCAAAACCCAGGTATCTTTGGTTCCGCCGCCCTGGCTGGAATTGACCACGAGGGAGCCGCGCTTCAGGGCAACACGGGTCAGGCCGCCGGGCGTGATATCGATACGGTTGGGTGAGACGAGGCAGAACGGGCGAAGGTCCACATGCCGGGGCGCGAGACCGGCATTGGTGAGGATGGGAACAGTGGAAAGCGCCAGCGTCGGCTGGGCGATGTAATTGCCCGGTCGCGCCTTTAGCTTCTCGCGGAAAGCCTTGATCTCCCGCTTGGACGCGGCAGGACCGACCAGCATTCCGTAACCACCGGACCCGTGAACTTCTTTCACCACCAGTTCGTCCAGATGCTCCAGAACATAAGCGAGGGAATCTGGCTCGCTGCATCGGAATGTCTGTACGTTCTGCAGGATCGGTCGTTCACCGGTGTAGAAACTGACGATGTCAGGCATGTAACTGTAGATAGCCTTGTCATCGGCAATGCCTGTACCGGGGGCATTGGCAATGGTGATGCCACCGGCGCGATAGACATCCATGATGCCCGGAACGCCGAGCAGCGATGTCGGGTCGAAGTTCAGGGGATCCAGAAAGTCATCATCCACCCGGCGATAGACCACATCAATAGGGGTGTAGCCCTGTGTGGTCCGCATGGCGATCCGGCCATCCACCACCCGCAAATCATGCCCTTCAACAAGTTCGGCACCCATCTGATCGGCCAGGAAGGAATGCTCGAAATAGGCAGAGTTGTGGATGCCCGGCGTCAGAACGGCCACCACCGGTTTGTCAGCCGCACAATCCGGCGCGCTCGCTTCAAGCGACCGCCGCAAATTGGCTGGATAATCGCTCACTGACCGCACCCGGTTGGCCGTGAACAGCTCGGGGAACATGTGCAGCATGGTCTCCCGGTTCTCAAGCATGTAGCTCACACCGGACGGCGTCCGCGCATTGTCTTCCAAAACGTAGAACTCATCTGGCCCGGTCCGAACAAGGTCCGTGCCAACGATGTGGGTGTAAACACCACCCGGCGGCGTCACGCCCAGCATCTGCGGCAGGAAAGCCTCGTTCTTGGCGATGAGGTCGCGCGGAACGATGCCGGCCTTGAGGATTTCCTGCCGGTGGTAGACATCGTGCAGAAAAGCATTGATGGCGGTGACACGTTGCTCAATGCCCCGCGAGAGCTTTCCCCATTCACGGGCGGAAATGATGCGCGGCACGATGTCGAACGGTATCAGCCGTTCATCAGCTTCCTGCTGGCCGTAAACATTGAAAGTGATGCCGGTGCGGCGAAAGAAGTTCTCCGCATCAGCGGACTTTCGCTTGAGACGTTTTATATCATCGCCCGCAAACCATTGGTGAAACTGTTCATACGGTCCACGTGGCTTCTCACCGTCCGCAAACAACTCATCAAAGAACTCAGGCAACTCCGACATGGGTTGACCGTAAGGGCGTGCGGAGAACTTGCAACCCCGCACGCAAAACCAAAACGGTCAGACCGACAGCCCGGAATTCTGAAAGGCGGTGGCAATCGCCGCTTTCTCATCGTCCGTAAGATCCAGCAATGGGCGACGAACCGACCCACCGGTCTGGCCGAGAAGTTGCTGCCAGTACTTGCTGTGGGCGTGGGGCTTGCCGCCGGGCCGGGTCGATGCAAACGCGTCTCGCACCGGGCCCAGACTGTCCCGGACACGGCGCGCGGCCTCGAAATCACCATCAAAGGCCAGCCGGGTGTACTCATTCATCCGCTGGTCCACTTTCGACTGCAGCAGGTAAGGCGGCGACGAGCACAGATATAGGCGCCATCCCAGTTCCTCAATGTTGTCGAGCCATGCAGCCTCCGAGGCTGTAGAAACGTGGATCTTGTCGCCCACCATCTGGCTCAGCCGGACATAGAGGTCGCGGGGAACGGAGTATTTGATGGCCACGATGTTCGGCAGATCGGCGATCCGCGCGCACAGTTCGGGGCTCATCAGATAGCCACTGTCCGGATGGCTCCACATGGCAATGCCAATCTCAAGGCGATCACAGAGCGCCTTGTAATATTCGAAAACCGTCTCGTCGGGATCCGTGTTGAAGTTCAGAACCGGCGCATGGACAACGATGTAGTCGGCCCCGCAATCCTGAGCATGGCGGGCGAGCTCCAGAACCGTGTCGAAGTTCTGATCAGATGCCGACATGATGGTTCCGGCAGCGCTTCCTTGACCACGGGAACACTCATCCACCGCAATCTCGAAATTGCGCTTCCTCTCTTCCAGCGACATGGAGAAGAACTCGCCCTGCTTGCCGGCAATGAAGAGGCCGGAAATGCCCAGATCGTCCACCCAATGCCGGATGTTCGAACGAAGGCCCGCTTCATCGAATGCGCCGTCCGGCAGAAACGGATTGAGCGCGGCGGCCCATATCCCGGTCATGTTCTCGCGAGCGTAATCCTTGGCGTCGAGACGGCTGTACTTCATATGCTGGAACTCTCTTTGGAATCAGATTTGCCGGCTGGGGAATCAGATCTTGCCTGCTGGATCGCCTGCCAGACGCGGTGCGGCGTCAGCGGCATCTGGAGGTCGGTCACGCCGAGGGGCGACAGGGCGTCGATCACGGCGTTCACAATGGCCGCCGGCGCGCCGATCGTTCCCGCTTCGCCGACGCCTTTGGCACCCAGACTGTTCATCGGGCTCGCAGTTTCCATCGTCTGGACGGTCAGAGAAGGCATGTCGTCAGCCCTGGGCAGGGCATAGTCCATCAAGGAGCCGGTGAGCAGTTGCCCCTGATCGTCATAGACGATCCGCTCCATCAGAGCTTCGCCGAGACCCTGAGCGAAGCCGCCCCTGATCTGGCCTTCGGCGAACGCCGGATTGACGACGACACCCGCATCATCCACCGCCAGTGCTTCCAGGACCTGCACCTCGCCGGTGTCGCCATCGACCTCAACCTCGATGAGGTATGCACCATACCCCCAGGCTTGCCCTTTGTTGCGGTATTTCACGTCAACTGTGATGGGCAGGCCCTCCCCTTTCGCCAGCCGGTCCCTGAGCTTTCGGCAGGCTTCCAGCACCGCGCTGCCGCCGATGGCCGTGGCGCGACTAGCCAGAGCGCCAATGCCGGCCGGCGCGGTTTCAGTGTCGCCGCAAACGACGGTCACCCGCTCGATCTCTATCCCCAAGGCATCCGCAGCGATCTGTGCATAGGCAGTTTCCCGAGCCTGCCCTTGCGCGGAGCTTCCGCTGGCGACCAAAACAGCTCCATGGTCATCCATGGTAACACGGGCAGTTTCCCATCCGTCTCCCGAAGGCTCGAGGTAGAAGGCCAAGCCTAGGCCCCGAAGTCTCCCGAAGCCGCGGGCGGTGTTGCGGGCCACCACTCGCGCAGCATAGTCTGCCCCTGTTGTCAGCTGCGCCAGAAGACGGCGGTAGTCACCGGAATCGAGCGTGTTTCCCGTGGGGGTGGTTCGAGGCATGGCCTCCTGCGGCAAAAGATTGCGTTGCCGGATTTCGCAGGGAGAAAGGCCCGTGGCCAAAGCCGCTTTTTCGACGAGACGCTCCATGAGAAAGCACGCTTCGGGGCGACCGGCGCCGCGGTAAATCCCCACCGGTGCGAGATTCTGCGCGACGGCCTGGGTCTTGATGTCGATGGCATTCACGGCGTACGGGCCTGGTAAAATGCGCGCCGCGTTCCATGCTGGGATCAACGCACTGTTAGGCAGCCAGCGCCCCACAGGAGCCTGAACATCGGCCCTTAGAGCCAGGAAGTGCCCATCCCGGTCCACGGCCAGAGCGCCGCTGCTCTCAACGCCCCGACCCTGGGTTGCACTGAGGAAGTCGTCAGACCGGCTGGCCACCCAGCGCACACTCCGACCGAAATGTCGGGCGGCCCAGACAGCCATCACTTCCTCGGGATACAGGGAAGCCTTCATGCCAAACGCCCCACCGACGTCAGTGGCGATGACCCGAACCTTCTGAGGATCAAGATCCAGTATGGCCGCCAGTTGCTCTCGGGTCCGATGGGGGGTCTGGGTTGAGTGCCAGATAGTAAAAAACCCAGGATCATCGTAGCGCACGGCGATTGAACGGGGCTCCAACGATGCGGGAGCCAGTCTGGCATGCTGCACGCGAACGCTCACAACATGGGCGGCTGCGTCGAAGATGCTCGCAACGTCTCCCTGCCTCCAGTTTTTGGCGGCAACAGACTGGGAGCCCGCGAAGTTGGAGTTGTGGGACTGTGCGCCCGGAGATTGTGAGACTGAGCCTGCTTCCCGAAAACCTATCTCGACCGCGTCCGCAGCATCCGCCGCCTGCAGCAGAGTCTCCGCAAGGACGGCCGCCACTGGCTGACCCACCGCATCCAGAGTTCCGTCGGCGAGAACGGGCCATGGGAGCGGTTCAGACAGGGGAATGATCTCATTGACCGCCAGCTTGCCGACGGAGCCAAGATTTGCGGCTGTGATCACGCTCAGCACGCCGGTCATTGCTCGGGCTTCGGTCGTATCGATCGCTTCAATCACCCCGTCTGCGCATGGACTGCGCGTAAAGGCGAGGTGAAGCGGATTTTCAAGTCGAACATCGTCGGTGAATGAACCATGGCCTGTGACAAGGCTCCGCGCCCGCCGGTCGTGCAAGGAGCGGCCAATGGACTTGTCAGTCAGCTGCCCAACCGAAGGAGACTTGCCTTTGGAGTCAGCGAATTCCATTCAAACCTGCCACCATTCACCAACAAGCCAAAGCAGACCGGACATTCGAGCACACCGTATCAAGGCCAATTTGATATCGCCTCTAGCTATATCCAAGCGAATATGCCATATGCTATTTGCATAGCAGAAGAAGTGAGAGTTTGTACAGTGACAGCCCGCTACGCCCGCATCCTCGAGCGCTCCCTTAACCGCTTGAAGTTTCGGCAATTGCGATTGCTACTGGCAGTCGGCGAAACGGGCAATATTCAGGCTGCGGCCCGAAGCATGAACATGTCTCAGCCGGCGGCCAGCAAAATGATTCAGGACCTCGAAATCGACTTTGAGGTGCCGCTGTTCGATCGTACCAACAGAGGGGTCATTCCAACACCCCAAGGCCAGACCCTCATACGCCACAGCCAACTGATCTTCGCTCAGATCTCCAATGCCGTGCAGGAAGTGGATGATTTGACCGAAGGCACAAGCGGTCGAGTGGCCGTGGGCACATTGCTGGCGGCGTCTCAGGAGCTCCTGCCCCGCGCCATCGAGATCATCACAGAACAGCGTCCCCAGGTGGCCATAAAGATCATCGACGGCACCAATGAGGTGCTGATGCCGGCGCTGCGCAACGGAGAAATCGATTTGGTGGTCGGTCGATTGCCCACGCACCGTCACCGCGTCGAGTTGCAACAGATCCCACTGTATGAAGAAAGCATCCAGCTCGTGGTGGGCAGTGGCCATCCACTGGCCGGACGTTCAGATGTCAGCTGGGAAGACATCAGCGCCTATGGATGGATCCTGCCGCCACCGGCGACAAGCCTGCGCATGCTGATCGACCAGTTCTTCGTCGACATGAACCAGTACAGTCCGCCTCAGGTCATTGAGAGCATCTCGTACCTGACCAACCGCAGTCTTCTGGCATCGAGCCACCTCATCGGCCTGCTGCCGTCATCAGTGCCAAAGCCGGACATTGCGGCAGGCCTGCTGACTGTGCTTCCCTACACGCTGCCTTTTGGCAACGGCGCTGTGGGCATCACCATTCGTTCGGATGCCGGTCTTTCCCCCGCTGCCAAGGCCCTGATTGAAGCCCTCAAATCAGCAGGTGATCAACTGGCGGGGGCTAAATGAGCGCGGTCGTCAGCACCGGAAAATAGCTCAGGAGCACCAGCGCCACCGCAACCGCGATCAGGAATGGCCACAGGGCTTTCAATATCTGGCCCGGTGTCGTGTCGCTAACGGCGGATGTTATGTAGAGGCCGACACCGACCGGAGGCGTCAAAAGCCCCAGCACGAGATTAAGGCATATGACGACGCCAAACTGGTAAGGGTCGATGCCGAAGGAATTGACTGCAATGGGCAGAAGGATCGGCGTGACCAGAATGATGGCAGCAATACCGTCAATGATCATGCCGATGAACAGCAGCACCAGATTGACCATCAAAAGAAACAGAAACGGATTGTCTGTCAGCGTTTCCAGGAGAGCCGCGAGCTTCTGAGGAAGCGCTTCATAGATGATCACCCAGCCGAACACATTGGCAGCGGCGATCATGAAAATGATCAGGGACGCATTGATGGCGGTCCGACGGAACATGGTCAGAAGCTGGCTGAGCGGCAGCTCGCGGTAGATCAGCCAGCCCACCAGAAAGGCAATCAGCGACGCGACGGCCGCGCTTTCGGTGGGCGTGGCAATGCCCGCAACGATACCGCCAACAATAGCAACGGGAATGAGAGCCGCCGGCAGAGCGGAGAGCATGGCGCTGGCTGCCTCCTGCCGTGCCATCCATTCGCCCTTGGGAAACTGCTGCTTCAAACCGATCAGCGCGATGACGCCGGCGAACATGACCGACAGGATGAGCCCGGGAATGATGCCGGCGATGAACATGTCACCAATCGGAATTTGCGCCAGCACACCATAGATGACGAACATCATGGACGGTGGAATAACCGGCGCGAGCAGGCCACCCGCCGCCGTGGTCGCGGCTGCAAAACCCTGATCGTAGCCCTCGCGTTTCATGGTGGGCACCATGGCGCGGGCCATCACCGCAATCTGCGCCGTCGCGGATCCGATGATGGCAGCCATGAACATGTTGGCGAGCAGATTGATGTAGGCCAGACCGCCACGAAACCCGCCGACAAACACCCGGGCCGCAGCGATAAGACGTTTGGTCATGCCGCCTTCATTCATCAGCTCACCGGTGAGCATGAACAGTGGAATTGCGAGGAGGCCGTAATTCTCGATGCCGGCGAACATCTTCTGCGCGAAGCTCTCGAACAGAACCGTGTTGCCGCTCTCAAAGATGTACCAAATGGCCGTCAGCGCCAGCACCAGCGCCACAGGTACTGCCAGCAAAAGCTGAATGGCAAAAATGATCGGAGTCATGCGGTGATCTGCCTTACCCGATGGGGCCGGAACAGATTGGCGACCGCATGGAGCGTCGCCCCGATGGCGAAGAGCCACATGACAAGCCAGACCATCCACTTCTTGACGCCCAGGGTGGTCGTCGGCTCGGCATAGATGAAGTTGAACGTGCTGCCCTGGAAAGCCTCGGTATCAAACCCGAAGCGAGCGATCTCGAACGGCAGAAACCAGATCCAGCAGAACCAGAGCATCGCCAGAGCGAAGGCCAGAACCACGACGTCCACCATTCGCTGAGCCAGCTTCGTCAGCGGATCTGACAAGGCATCCGTGAGAATGGTGATGGAGATGGAATGGCCAAAATGGATCGCAGCCGACGCCCCGAGAAACGTCATCCAGACCATCGCATAGATGGCCAGCTCATCCACCCAGAACAGGGCTGCGCCCAAAGTGCGCGTCGCAACGTTCAGCAGGATCAGGCAGGTGACCGCAAAGGCGAGAAGCGCAGCTGCCAGCAGCTCCGCCTTCGCCCATGCTTCAGAAAGCTTGACCAGCACGCCTACTCCGCCGCTCACCTGTCCCCACTCGACCGCTCGTGGCCCCTTATACAAACGGGGCGGGCCAAAGCCCACCCCGTTCAGCAGTCCTTATTGACGATCAGCGTGTGGCTTCAGCCGCGGCACGCAGATCGTCCAGCGCGGCCGATTTCTCTGACCATGTGGCGTTCCACTCATCAATCGCACCGCCGAAGAAGCTCGCATCCACGCGCTTATAGGTCTTGCCGGTGCCTTCGATCTGCGCGAGCCAGTCCGGCTCCTTCTCGACATAGGTATCGATGCAGCTGTCAACGTGCTTCGCCATGAGTTCAGAAATGAGCGCCTTGTCATCATCCGAAAGATCGCGCCAGACACGGGCGGAAACGAGCCCAACCATCGGGAACATCATGTGGTTCGACTGCACGACAGTGTCGGCATTCTCATAATACTTCAAAACCCAGATCAGTTCGGCATCCATGTCGATGGCATCCACCTGCCCATTGGCCAGCGCGTCATAGACGGCGGGCAATGGCATGGGCGTCGGGGCAGCGCCCAGAGCGTTGTAGAAATCGAGGATCGGTTCGAAAGGCGTGATGCGCAGCTTCAGACCCTTGAGATCATCGGCGCTGTTCACATCGCCCCGCGCCACGATCTGACGGAGGCCAGCCATGCCGTAGCCAAGGCCCACAACGCCAGCCTTCTGGGGCAGTTGGTCGAGCAAGCCCTTGGCTGTGTCGGTGCGGAGAATGCGCGCGGCGTGGCCAATATCATCGGCCAGGAAGGGTGCGTAGAAAGCACCGAAATCGGGCGCGCGGTTTGAGACTTCAGCCACCGTCAGGAAGGCCATGTCGAGAGCACCGGTCTGCAGCTGCTGCAGCATCTCGGCCTCATTGCCCAACTGCCGGGCCGGGAACACGGTCACGGAATGCTCACCGCCGCTGCGCTCCGCCAGCTCTTCACCAAAGGCCTCCGCAGCCTTGGTCCACACGTGCGGCGGCGGAGTGATGAGGCCCAGCCGGAAATCGGCGGCTTGCGCGGCCGTGGCGGCACAAAAGGCACCAACCGCGAGCGCGGCTCCACCAATGAATGTGTTCAATCTCTTTGTCAGCATGTTTGTCTTCTCCCTGATTTGAATGCGATTTCGGTGCTCGAGCCGCACACTTCACGACTGGCTAAAGCGCCACCCAACCCTTCGGTGGCTCCTTGCCCGGATGGATGGCACCGCAATTGGGGCAGCAGCGCGCTTCCTCTGAGGCGTAGAATTTTTGATAGATCGGAGGCAGATCGTCGACGATGGATTTGAGTTGAAGCTCAGCGCGATGAACGAGCGTGCCGCACTCAAAACAGTACCATTCGATACCATCGAGCTCGCCTGTCTGGCGCTTGGGTTCGACCACCAAACCAACGGAACCTTCCTGCGGGCGTTGCGGCGAATGGCGCACATGAGGCGGCAGAAGAAAGATCTCGCCCTCATGAATGGGAACATCGTAAAACTCGTCGCCATCATAGATCTTCAGAAGCATCGAGCCTTCCAACTGGTAGAAGAACTCCTCGACCGGGTCATCATGATAGTCGGTCCGCTTGTTGGGCCCGCCAACCACAGTCACCATGAGGTCTGCATCTTCCCACACCTGGCGGTTGCCCACAGGCGGCTTGAGCAGATGTCGATGCTCATCAATCCAGCCTTTGAAATTGAAGGCGCTCAATCGTGACATGATGGACCCCGTACTTCGTGGAACCAGCGCAATGCTTGGCCCTACCCTGAAACGTGACCCGACATCTGCCAAGTGCAAAAAGACAATCTCGGTATAGCCATCGGATGCGGCGCAGATGCGCTGACCGGCCCTAGAAGGCCTTGAAGGTTAGGATGGTGTGGCTCTGGACGATCCCCTCAATGTCGAGGAGACGCTCATTGATGAACTTACCAATGTCGTCGTCTTTGGGAATGTACAGCTTCACCAGCAGATCGAAATCACCACTGGTTGAATAGAGTTCGGAATGAAGTTCGCGCTCATAGATCTCGTCGGCGATCCTGTAGGTCTGGCCGGGCTTGCACCGAAGCTGCACGAAAACACACTGCATCACTCTCTCCCAAATTGCGCGGTCGACACCGAGAAATCCCTGGCGTGATCACGAGGCGCTTGGCCCGTCGCTTGAAGACGTCGGGAAACTTACGCCAAGGACCCTCAAATCGCTATGCAATTAGACGTTTACACGATCGCGATTCCGACGCTACGCTTATTGCAGCAGGCCCTTGCGGGCTGAGCACCAGCGACGCGTGTCGCACAACAGTTTAGGGTCCGGCGCATCAACCCCGACGTGACCGGGCTTTCAACAGGGAGAAGACTTTATGAAATTTGCACTCAAGTCGACGATTGCGTCGTGTGCACTTCTGGCCATGGGCGGCATCGCCTCTGCAGCCGGCCACGCCTGTGATCTGGGCGATGGAAACGTCAACATTCTGGGCAACGAGTTCGGCGCCATCCAGGCCGTGGTTGCACGCGCCAAAGAGTGCTCCACCAAAGGTGAAGTGACGTCCAACCTTACGACCGAGCACCGTGACATTCAGGTTGCCGCTCTGACCGCCAACCCCGCTGAGTACACTGTGGCCATCGTTGCCAACTCTTCGCTGGTGCCGCTCCTCAACAACGGCCTTGTGCGCCCGCTCAACGATCTGGTCGAGAAGCATGGCCAGAGCCTGAGCCCAAACCAGCTGATCCGCATCGGTGACGACATCGTCGCCGTGGCTTTCATGGCCAACGCCCAGCACCTGTACTACCGCAAGGACGTGCTTGAGCAGGCTGGCATCGAGCCGCCCACCACCGTTCAGGGCGTGATCGAAGCCGCGGCTGCCATCAAGGAAGCCGGCATCATGGACAACCCGTTCATCACCAACAGCAAGACCGGCTGGAACCTCGGCCAGGAATTCAACAATATGTATCTCGGCTTTGGCGGCTCGTTCTTTGAGCCCGGCAGCGCCGCGCCTGCGATCAACAACGCAACGGGTGTCCAGGCTCTCGAAGCCATGAAAGCCCTGGCCGACCTGTCGAACCCCGACTTCCTGACATATGATTCCAACGCCACCCAGGCCGTCTGGGAAGCGGGCGACGCTGCGCTTGGCTTCATGTGGGGTTCCCGCGGCAAAGGCATCCTTGATGAGGAAGGCTCGACCGCGGACATCACAGGCAACACAGTTCTCGCCGCCGCACCAAGCGGCGCTGAAGGATCGGTTGCAACCACATTGTGGTGGGACGGCTTCACCATCGCAGCCAACGTCTCCGACGCTGATGCAGAAGCCTCCTTCAAGGCCATGGTTCACGGCGTGAACCCGGCGGTGCTGGAAACAGCAGCGGATGAAGCTGTGTGGCTGCTGGAAGGCTATGAGCCTACAGCATCGGCTGCCGGTGTGGCCGCATCCGCTGCCGCTGGCGCTGCTCCATACCCAATGGTGCCTTACATCGGTCTTCTGCACACAGCGCTGGGCGCTGAGCTTGCAGACTTCATGCAAGGCAAAGAAAGCGCGGAGCAGGCGCTCGCCGATGTTGAAGCAGCCTACACAACAGCTGCCAAAGAACAGGGCTTCCTGAACTAAGCAGACCGGCCGGCGCTCACGAAAATGAGCGCCGGCCTTTCCTTTTCTGGGCCTTGAGGGGGGTCTCGCGGTGCCGCATCGAACGTTTTTCTGGTTCATTCTTCCATCGCTCCTGGCGATGGTTTTGTTCATTCTCGCGCCCATCGTATCTGTGGTGATCCAGTCCCTGCACCAGCAGCACGAGCAGGTGCTTGTGGAGGTGGAGAACACCGGTCCGTTCGGGACCACCGTTTCTACAGTGGTGGATCAGGAAGCGACGCAGGCGCTCAGAGACGCGGAGCCTTTGGGCCGCTTTGTCGGCCTCTCCGTCTACACCGACCGCGCCCATCTGGCTTTTGACGAGATCGGAAATGCCTGGTCGACGACCGAATCTGTCGGCGAGTTTGTCTCCAGCCTGATGAACCTTCCGTTCTATCGAGCGCTCATCTTCACCCTCGCTTACGTGGCGGTTGTGACTCCTCTGACCATCGTTCTGGGGCTCGTAATCGCGCTCGGCGTGAACGGGCTGCCGGGCATGCTCAAGGGCCCGACCATCTTCCTGTCGCTGCTGCCCATGATCGTGACACCCATTGTCGGTGGACTGGTGCTATACTGGATGCTGGATGCCAACGGCGTTCTGGGGCAGACCCTGCAGGACCTGACCGGCGACCCCAATCTTTCATTGAAGGCATCGACCACTCTGACCTGGGTCACGCTCTTCATCTACGGAGTGTGGAGCTCGGCTCCTTTTGCGTTCGTGATCTACTATGCGGGCCTGCAGTCCGTGCCGGAGGAAACACTGGAAGCGGCCATGATCGATGGCGCGACGCGCTGGGAGCGCATCCGCTACGTCGTCATCCCGCATTTGGCACCGCTGACGGTTTTCATCGCGCTGATCCAGCTGATGGACAATTTTCGGGTGTTCGAACCCATCATCGCCTTCAATGCCGAAGCCAATGCGAGCTCATTGAGCGTCAACATCTTCTCCGATCTGCGGGGCGATATCGCTCTGTTCAACTCGGCTGCTGCAACATCCGTGCTGACGATTATCGGGGTTTGTATCCTTCTCACGCCGGTGCTCATCCGCACCTGGCGGGACTTCAATTCCAAGGGAGGGCACTGATATGGCCGCCGTTTCATCCCAGCGAAAATCCACTGGGCTGGTCATTGCCTCGACCGCCTTCGTCATCCTTTGGCTTATCATCGCCTCTTTCCCGTTCCTGTGGACGGTCTGGGGCAGCTTCAAGGTTGAGAGTGACTTCTTCTCCCGCGCCGACTGGACCAACGCCATCGGTGGTGTCCGCACACAGATAGAAACCGGCGGGGCCTTCACCCTCAACGGCTATCGGGGCGCGTGGATTCAGGAAGAATTCTGGCGCGCCGCCTTGAACACCATGATCGTGGTGGTCAGCACCGTTGTCATCTCGCTGACCCTGGGCACTTTGGGTGGCTACGCCCTGGCCCGCTCCGGCTTCCGTTATGCCTTCTGGCTGCTCATGCTGGCTCTGGTTTTCCGGGCCATGCCGCACATCACGCTTGTATCAGGCTACCTTCTTCCGTTCTTCGAGTGGAACCTGTGGGGACACCTGCCGACGACGATCATCGTGCTCGTGGCCATCAACCAGCCCTTCACCCTATGGATGCTGCACAGCTTCTTCCTCAACATTCCCAAGGAGCTCGATGAGAGCGCAATGGTGGATGGCTGCAACCGGTTTGAAGCCTTCTGGCGCGTGATTGTCCCGGTCATGTGGCCGGGTGTGATCACAACCGGCCTCTTCAGCTTCCTGCTCGCCTATAACGACTTCACGGTCACGGCGCTGCTTCTGAACAGCGAAAACCAAACCATGGTGCCGAAGATCGTGTCATTCCTGGGCTCCACCTTTGAGGCTGGCAACGTCATGTTTGCCGTGGCAGCCGTTGTCTCCGCGGTCATTCCGCTTCTCATTCTCATCTTGTTCTTCCAGCGCCAGATCGTTTCCGGTCTCACCGCTGGCGCTGTGAAAGGGTAACCCCATGGCTGGCATCACACTCAAAAACGTCAACAAACGCTGGGGCAACTTTGTCGGTGTCGACAATTTCGATCTCGAAATTGCGGACAATGAGTTCCTCGTTCTTCTGGGACCTTCTGGCTGTGGCAAGACAACCACCATGCGCATGGTGGCGGGCCTCGAAGATGTCACCGATGGCGAGATCTGGATCGGCGACCGCATGGTCAACGATCTGGATCCGAAGGACCGCGACATCGCCATGGTGTTCCAATCCTACGGCCTCTACCCGAACCTGACGGTGTGGGAGAACATTCGGTTCCCGCTGAAAATTCGCAAGGTGGACCCGGCCACCCATCAGGAGCGTGTGCAGCGCGCCGTCGATATGGTCGAGCTGAACGATTTCGTGCACCGCCGCCCCGCTGAATTGTCCGGCGGTCAACGGCAACGCGTTGCGCTGGCCCGGGCCATCGTGCGCGAGCCAACGGTCTTCCTGATGGACGAGCCGCTGTCGAACCTCGACGCGAAACTGCGCGTGTCCACGCGCGCCCAGATCAAGAATCTGCAGCACGAACTCAACGTCACCACCATCTACGTGACCCACGACCAGATCGAAGCCATGACCCTGGCTGACCGCGTTGTGGTGATGAACAAGGGCGTTGTGCAGCAGGTCGGCACGCCGAAGGAAATCTACAACAATCCGGCCAACACTTTCGTCGCAGGGTTTATGGGAACGCCTGCCATGAACCTCGTGGAAGGCTCGTTGGCCGACGGCACCTTCACAGCGGAGAACATGTCGGTCTCCGGCTTTGACACCGGCCATTCAGGCAAGGTCACCCTTGGTTTCCGAGCGGAGGATTCCAGCCTCGCTGAAACCGGCCAAGGTAATGTCAACGCACCGATCTTTGCTTTTGAGCTTCTCGGCGACGCCTCCATGGTGACGGTTCGGGTGGGCAGCGGCTTTGCAGCCGTGAAGGCCGACAAGGATTACGTCGCCGAGATTGGCAGCCAGGTGTCGGCAAACGTTCCGGCCTCCATTTGCCATCTGTTTGATGCCTCGACGGGCGAGCGCCTGAGCTAGCCTCGCCTCGAGCAGACACCGCCGCGGTTCACTCAGTGTGCTCTGCGGCGGCATGGCGCGGGCCGGCTCCACCGGGGTGGGCTCGACTTCTATGTGCGGTTGGTGCAGTCGTCAGGTTCTTGATCCCTTGGAGATTCTGATGAGCAAGGCCACCCAAACCGACTTTTCCGCTGCCGACTTCGATGCAGAAGCCCACGCCAAGCAAAGCGCCGAGAGCCTCGACGTGGTGCACCGTATGGAGGAGGCGCTGGGCGCGAACTCCAACACCATGGCCAATCACTTTCACGAAGACTTCCGCTGGATGGGCAACCAGGGGTGTGGCACCAAGCCAAATCTCGAGGCCTTCCGGAACAATTGGCAATTGCCCATTCGCGCGGCCTTCACCGAGCGGGACTACAAGACCGAGCATTTCATGGCTGATGGCGAGTGGGCCTCATGCTTCGGCCACATTGAAGCCACCCATTCCGGTCCGTTCATGGGCATTGCGGCCACCGGCAAGCGCGTCAAAATTCCATACATGGACTTTTGGAAGATCGAAGAAGGTCGTATCAAGGACAATTGGGTGTCCGTCGACTTTGCCTCCATCCTGGCTCAGCTGGGCCAGGACATTTTCGACGGAAAGGGTTGGGAAAGCTACGACAACGGTACCCTTACCCCGCCCAAACCTGAATAATCGAGGCCGGAATAGTCCGACACACGACAACGCGCAGAGCAGGAACCATGACCGTACGCCACCTGAAGACAGGTAAACCGGAAACCGAACGAGCCGAAGACGACGCCCAGGTAAGGGCATCTGTCGAGGCTGCCCTAAAGGACATCGAAACCCGCGGCGACACCGCCGTGCGCGAGATGGCCGAGAAGTTCGACAATTATTCGCCTGCCAGCTACCGGCTGAGCGAAAGCGACATTGAAGCGATCATTGCCAAAGTGTCGCCGAGCGATATGGACGACATTCGGTTCGCCCAGGAGCAGGTGCGCAACTTCGCGCAGGCCCAACGGGACTCTATGCTGGATGTGGAGGTCGAAACGCTTCCGGGCGTGATCCTCGGTCACAAGAATATTCCGGTTCAGTCCGTCGGCTGTTACGTGCCCGGCGGCAAATTCCCCATGGTGGCGTCTGCCCACATGTCGGTCGCCACGGCATCGGTGGCGGGCGTGCCGCGCATCGTCGCCTGCACACCCCCGTTCAAGGGCGAACCCAATCCGGCCGTGATCGCAGCCATGCATTTGGGCGGTGCTCATGAGATTTACGTCCTCGGCGGCATTCAGGCCATCGGCGCCATGGCGATTGGCACGGAAACCATCGACCCGGTGCACATGCTGGTCGGCCCGGGCAATGCGTTCGTGGCCGAAGCAAAACGTCAGCTCTTTGGCCGTGTCGGCATCGACCTGTTTGCTGGCCCAACCGAGACGATGGTGATCGCCGACGACACGGTGGACGGCGAGATTTGCGCCACCGACCTGCTGGGTCAGGCCGAGCATGGCTACAACTCACCCGCGGTCCTTCTCACCAATTCCGAGAAGCTGGCACAGGACACGCTGGATCAGATCGACCGCCTGCTCGAGATCATCCCAACTGCCGACACAGCCCGCAAGAGCTGGGAAGATTATGGCGAGGTGATCGTCTGCGACACCTATGACGAGATGCTGGCCGTGGCCGACGATATCGCATCGGAGCACGTGCAAGTGATGACGGATCGGGACGACTGGTTCCTCGACAATATGACCTGCTACGGCGCACTGTTCCTGGGGGCCCGCACCAATGTGGCCAATGGCGACAAGGTGATCGGCACCAACCACACCCTGCCCACCAAGAAGGCCGGTCGCTACACGGGCGGTCTCTGGGTCGGCAAATATCTCAAGACCCACAGCTATCAGAAGATCACCACAGACGAAGCCGCTGCTCAGATCGGCGCATATGGCAGCCGCCTGTGCATGCTGGAGGGCTTTGTGGGGCATGCCGAGCAGTGCAACGTGCGCGTCCGACGTTATGGCGGCATCAACGTGCCCTATGGCGAAGGCGCCCCGCATCTGAAAGCAGCCGAGTAACCAACATGGCTCGCGTGGCCATCATCGGGCGCGGTGCCATCGGCACTGCGCTCGCGCCCCTTCTGGAGGCCGATGGCCACACAATATTGCCGGTCGGTCGCAACGCGCTGCAACAGGCGCTGGACTGGAAACCTGACGTAGCAGTCGAAGCGGCCGGTCACGCCGCTCTGGGCGAGTATGGCCCCGCAGTGCTGCAACGCGGAATTCCGCTAATCGCTGCATCAGTCGGTGCGCTGGCGGATGACGAACTGCACGAAGCGCTTCTTGCAGCGGCACGGCACGGAAAAACCCAGCTCCACCTGCCATCCGGCGCCATAGCAGGCATTGATGCTCTCGCGGCGCTGCCGGGTCCAGTGACTGTCGAGTACACAGGCACCAAGCCGACCCACGCATGGCCGACGGGCACGCAGGACGGCACTTTCTTTGAAGGGTCAGCACGGGATGCCGCGCGGCTCTACCCCAAGAACGCCAATGTGGCTGCAACGCTCGCTCTGGCGTCCTCAGGGCTGGACGAGACCCGAGTGAGGCTCATCGCCGACCCCAAAGCAACCGGCAACAGTCACGCCTGGCGCGCCTCTGGCGGCGGATCAGAGATCGCCGTGTCCGTAAGCAACCAGCCCACGCCCGACAATCCCGGAAGCTCAGCCCTGACCGTCCACTCGCTCCGTAGGACGGTGAGAAACTTGACGACCGTACTTTCGATCTAAACCCGATGGCGGATGGGGACCGGCCGGGTATTGGGTCGTACGGCCATCTGCGACGCAGGACGTTTTGTCGGCGTTCGAACACGAACGGCCCCAACAAAAGCCGCTAAAACCGTCAGGAACGGTTCGACTCTGCAGCCATGTCCTGTAAGCCTGCCCGAGGGTGGGTCGCCAGCGGTGGATAATCGAAGGCGACTGAAGACGGTTGGGCATCATATGGACAAACTGCATCTGGGAATCGTTTTCGATCTCAACAAGAATTGGATCGGCGGCGGCTACTATATTCGCAACGTTCTCAAGGCGCTGAAACTGTTGCCCGATGAGGAGCGGCCGCACATCTCGATCATCACCGAGAACTATGAGTCCTTCGCTTTCCTTGCCGAGGCCGAAGTGCCGAACATGATCTGGCTCAAACGCAGTCAGGTCGAAGCAAGAGCCAGTGACTATCCATTGGATGTGACGTTTCCCTGGCCGATCAAAGGCATTGATCACAAAGCGATTAGCTGGATACCCGACTTTCAAGACATGCAACTGCCTGCCTTCTTTTCGGAAATGGAGCGCGAAGGGCGCATCGCCTGGCATGAGAACTCGTTCAAGACGGGCGGTCTGATCCTCTCCAGCCAGGCCGCATTGGCCGATGTTGAGCGCTTCTACCCTGGCCGGCAACAGCCCAAGGCCGTTGTACCTTTCGCAACATTCGACACGTTTCCAGCCGAGACAGCCCAAGACACCATCGAGCGGTACGGCCTGCGCCCCGGCTACGTTATGAGCCCCAACCAGTTTTGGATTCACAAGAACCATCTGGTCGTGCTGGAAGCAGTCCGTCTGCTCAAGCGTCGCGGCGTGGAACCGCATGTCATCTTCACCGGCCACACTTTTGACCATCGGGCAAAGGCCTATCCTCGCTACATTGAGCAACAGATCCGCCGCTGGAAACTGCAGGACAATATTCAATTGATGGGCTTTCTACCCCGCGCCGATCAGCTCGCGATCATGAGTGGCGCTAGCTACGTGCTGCAGCCATCGCTCTTCGAAGGATGGTCCACGGTGATCGAGGACGCCAAGTCGATGCAGCAATTTGTACTGGCTTCCGATCTCGATATTCACCGCGAGCAGCTCGATCAGTGCTTTGCGCCGTTCAAGGCCTGTGACCCCGAGAGCCTGGCCCACGAAATGGAGAAACTGCACGAGGCACCGCCAGACCGAAGCACCCTCAACTATGCGATCAACCAGAAGGCGTTCGCCTATGCCTTCAAGGACGCATTGACGACGATGGCACATGCTCAGGCAGCCTCGCAGTCGGCAGCACTCACCATGGCGGACGTCCAACGCGAGCATGCTCAGAACATTGAGGACACCGACAAATCGGCGAGCCATGGTGGAACGGAAGACGCATCAACCACGCCGCACCCGACTGAAGAGCAGCACGCGCCAAGCGGCCGAGTGCCACTGGACCGCTCGGCCCTGAAAACGGCCAAGCTTCTGTTTGACGCAAACTATGTCCGTCAAAGCAATCCCGGTCTGGACCTAGGCAATGGCGAGGAACTGAAGGCCTTCGTGCGGTCTCCTCACGCGCACCGCATTCAACCAAGCCCGTTCCTCTTACCCGACTGGTACCGTGACCAGCATCAATGGACCGATGAGCGGACACCACTCGAGCACTTCCTTATGGACGGTCAGCATAAAGGGCTTCCGAGCCATCCGCTGTTCCACGCGGACTTTTACCGGCAACGACATCTTCCGGCACGAATTTCAACGTTGCAGCCATTTCTGCACTACCTGAAGCTCGGCATTCATCGAGGCTACCAGCCGGGCCCCTTCTTTGATCCTGAGTTTTACGCCGCGCAGCAAGGCTTTGCGCCCGGTAGACGTGGACTGGCAGAGGCTGGTCGACATTTCTGGTACACCGGGCTCGCGGAGAACCTCCAGCCTTGTGAATTCTTTGATCCGTACTTCTATGCGCTTGCCAACGGACTGAATCTGAAGACGGACGGTTCGATGCTTCTGCACTATTTGACGGCGGGTATCCGGACCAATGCGCCAACACATCCGGGTTTTGATTGCGATTTTTATCTGCAGGCCTATCCAGAGGCAGCATACGGCAACACTCCGCCACTGATCCACTACCTCACCTCGGGTCGAGAAAAGGGATATCTGCCCAAGAGTCCGGCACCGGAAGCAGTGAACCAGAATGTGCCCGACGGAACTGATTATTATGCTCGAAAACTGGCCGCCAAAGTTGTAGGCCCCTGAGGCCCGCTTTCTGCGCGACCGACAATTTGCCCTGGATTTCGAAATGGGAAAGACCAAAACCGCCCTCATCACCGGCGTCACCGGACAAGACGGCGCTTATCTTGCGGAACTGCTGCTGGAGAAGGGCTACACCGTTTACGGCGTCAAGCGCCGGTCTTCATCATTCAACACGGGGCGCATCGAGCACATCTATCAGGATGAGCTCGTCAAGGATACTCGCTTGTTCCTGCGTTATGGCGACCTGACAGATTCCACCAATCTGATACGCCTCATCCAGGACACGAAGCCTGACGAGATCTACAATCTCGCAGCTCAGTCCCACGTGCATGTCTCCTTTGAAACGCCGGAATACACGGCCAACACAGATGGTGTCGGCACCCTGCGTATGCTGGAGGGCATCCGGCTGCTAGGGATGGAGAAACGGACCAAATTCTATCAGGCATCGACATCCGAATTGTTCGGTAAGGTACAGGAAACGCCGCAGTCAGAGACCACGCCCTTCTATCCGCGCTCTCCCTATGCGGCGGCCAAGCTGTATGCCTATTGGGTTGTCGTGAATTACCGCGAAGCCTACGACATGTTTGCCTGCAACGGCATCCTGTTCAATCATGAGAGCCCCTTGCGCGGCGAGACCTTTGTGACCCGCAAAATCACGCGGGCCGTGGCCGCGATTCATCACGGTAAGCAGGAGCGCCTCTATCTGGGAAATCTGGACGCTGAACGCGACTGGGGCCACGCCCGCGAATATGTGCGGGCTATGTGGCTTATGCTGCAGCAGGACCAGGCTGAAGACTTCGTCATCGCTACCGGTGCCACCACCAAAGTCCGCCAGTTCGTTGAATGGGCCTTTGCCGAGGTGGGCGTGGAGATTGAGTGGTCAGGAACCGGTGTTGACGAAAAGGGACATGACCGCAAAACCAGTCGCGTGCTGGTTGAAGTGGATCCCCGCTACTTCCGCCCAACCGAGGTCGAGCTTCTTCTGGGTGATCCGAGCAAGGCGCAGGAGAAACTGGGTTGGCAGCACGAGACCAGTGTACGCGACCTGGTGTCTGAGATGATGCGTGAGGATCTGGTGACGATGGCCGATGCTCCCCTCTGGCGCAACGCAGGCGATTGAGACGGGAACCGACCATGGACGACAAGGATCGCCAGAAGCTGATCGATGAGATCGTGGCCCGTGTGGATCGCGAGAATCAGAAATACATGCACCACACCGCTCTGCCTCACATTGAGGCCGTCAGCGGGGCGGGCCAGCATGGCCTCAATTCCAAATTGGACGATCTGCTGGTCTTGCAGGCCAAGGACCTTATTGCCCGCCAGAGCGCCGCCCAGCCGGACCGTCTGCACGACATTGAGTTCAGAGTGTTCTCACAATTCGGCGAAGACGGCATTCTGCAATACCTCATTCGGGAAAGTGGCATCGGCCCTGGCGAAGAGACCTTCATCGAGTTTGGGGTTGAGAACTATCGCGAGGCCAACACGCGGTTCCTGCTGATCAACAATCATTGGCGCGGTTTGGTGATGGACGGGTCCGAAGCCAATGTCGCGACCATTCGGGCCGACGATATCTATTGGCGCGCAGACCTGACCGCCGTCCATGCATGGATTGATCGAGACAACATCAATGAGCTGATCACCAACGCCGGGTTTGCAGGAAATATCGGCCTTCTCAGCATCGATATTGACGGCAATGACTATTGGGTTTGGGAGCGCATCGACGCCGTCAATCCCGTGATTGTTGCCGTTGAATGGAATGGCGCTTACGGACCAGATCACGCTGTTTCCATCCCCTACGATCCGGCATTCCACCGTGGAGAAGCGCATTATTCACACCTCTATTGGGGAGCCTCCATCTCGGCCTTTGAGCACCTGGCCAGAAAGAAGGGCTATCGACTTGTCGGCTCCAACGGTGTCGGCAACAACATCTTCTTTGTCCGCGAAGACAGACTTGGCCGCCTGAAGGCCCTGACGCCTCGGGAGGCTTTTGTGGAGCCAAAATTCCGGGACTCGAGAGACGAGAACGGCAATTTGACATTTCTCAGCGGCCAGGCACGCCGCGACATGATCAGCCACTTGCCCTTGATCAATGTGAAAAGCGGCGCTGAAACAACGCTCGAACAACTGATGCAGGATTCTTGAGCGACGCCGGTCTGCGAAACGAAATAAAGCCTGTCATCACCCCCCTGTGACGGGAAGCTGGCGAAACCAGCGCGCATAGTCCTTTACGCCTTCGGTCAGGGTCACTGCAGGCTCCCAGCCGGTTTGGAAAACTTGTGAAACATCGGCCACCAGGTGCTCCGGGTCCCCGGTGGGAACCACGCCTGAGAAAGTGAAAGTCTCCCGGCGATTCAGGGCTCTGGCGAGGGTCTCAAGAAGATCGCGATTACGCGTTCCGATACCCGTGCCGCCATTCATGGTGACAGGCATGGATGGCTCCAATGCTGATCTGACAAGAAGCTCTGCCGCGTCTTGCACATGGAGCCAGTCGCGTGTTTCAGCGCCGGTGCCCATGAATTGAGGCTGAGGCGTTTGGAGCTTGCGGCAGGCGTCCCACAACAATTGCCGCCGCAGGCCCGAACCGTAGATTGAGAAGAGACGCACGATGCTCAAACTCACTGTGCCAGCCGCTTCTGCAGCACGGCACAGAGCTTCGGCCTCCAGCTTGTGCACGCCGTATGGGGAGGTTGGCTGCGGTTGCGCGTCGGTGAGAATGGGCTGCGCTAACTGATGCCCGTAAATGGCGGCACTCGACGCGAAAACAAGCCTGGGTTGCGTCCGAAAACCGGCACCCGCCACCGCAGACAACAGATCTGCTGTAAGAGCGACGTTGGCAATGCGGTCCTTGACAGGGTCTTTCAGGGAAGCCGAAACGGAAGCCTGTCCGGCACAATGAATGACGGCGTCGATCGGACCCAAAAGACCAGCCAGACGAGCCTGCGTGATCTCTCCGATCTCCAACTGCTCAAACAGATCATTGTGCGGATGATCGCCGGTTGGAGCGGAACGGCCCATACCGATAACCCGAACTCCGCGTTGGGCGAGAAGGTGCGACACAGCCATTCCAATGAACCCAAAGGCACCGGTAACGAGAACTCGCATCCCCCACCTATTTGGCGGCTACAAAGCTGAAGGCGCGCCCCGGCGTCAGATCGCAATCGATCAGGCGTCGCAAAATGGCGTCGTCCAAAGCGCTCGGTGCCGCGCCATAGGCTTCCGCCATTTGGGCGCGGACATCACTCAACTTGGCTGGGAAGAAATTGATCGGATGGGACGGAGAGAGGACCATCTCAAAATGCAGTCCGGCACCTTCAAACGCATCGGTATAGTCTTTCAGCAGAAAGGCGTTCTCACCTCCATAAAGGTTGTGAAGCGGGTGTCCGTTCAGAAAAGCTGTCTTGTCTGCGTGTCGCTCAAGCACGTGCTCACGGGTCGCGACACAAACACCTCCCGGCCGCAGGACCCGGGCGATCTCGCGGAGGAAGCCGGGTAAGTCATCGGCGTGATGCAGAACCTGCCGACACAGAACCAGATCGAGGCTCTTGTCATCGAAAGGAAGCTTCTCTCCCGCGCCGTCTTCGATGTGGAACGAAACGCCCCCTGTCGAGACAAGATCATGCATCGCCTGCCTGCCGGTGAGCGGACTGTCGTCCAGTTCCACGGCGGTAACCTGCCAGCCATCCCTTGCCAGCGCATAGGAGGCGATGCCGCGACCGGCACCAATGTCAGCAGCACGCCCTGCTTCGCCTGGCAGCAGTTTCTGCGTCTCGGCCCACTCTTCACTTTGCCAGAACCGCTCGGCGGCATCCTTGATGGGATCATCATAGTAACAGGCATCCACGAGCAGCTTCTTGTCCGGTTGGCCTCGCAGCCATTCCACGGCTTCATCCCAGCTCATCGGAAACTCGGCAGGCGCACTCGAACCAGCCGGTGGCTGAAGGCACCACGGCCCCATGCCCAACTTCAGGGGCACAAAACTGTCGCGCCGGTTTGTGCTCGTCCTGGTTTCATCCGACACGTTAATCGAAAGTGCACGCCGCGCCACAGCATAAGGGCTGACATCGATCCCAAAAGGATCATCCAATTGCTCCGGCGGCACGAACTGAGCGAGCAGTGTGACGTCTTCGGTCACCTCCACCGTTTCCACACACAGGCCGAACTGGCCGTTTGGCGCATCAATCAACTGGTCGACCGTCACCTCGATGACCAGATCATTGCTTTCGACCGGAAGATCGAAGATCAGCCTTTGTCGCCGCTCGTCAGTATCGTGATGGACCGGAAACACCCTCAAAAAATTCGCCGACCGCACCGTGATCAACTGATCGGGCATGTAGTTGCGATAGTGCATGACGAAACGGGCGCGCACCATGGAGCCAATATGACAGCGTACGAAGAAGCTGTTTGCTCCCATCCAGCCCGGTCTTGTGGGCATCCACCTTACGTCGATGTCAGGAGCTCGCCCCAGGAGACCGGCAATCGCTCCAAACGGCAGCGAGTTGGACAATGGGTCACGACCGGCTTCGACGGGCGGGAAATGACGGGCAATCGCATGGCCATGAAACTTTGCAAGCCACGCGGCGTGCGACTCTGAATATCCGTCCGATTCCTTGTCACGTCCCGTCTTGCAGCCCGAGGCAAGCAGATAGCCCAAATCATCACCACCCGCATGTCGGAGCGCGCGATCATATTCCTCAGGGCTCGTATCGCTTATGAGAGCCTCCAGCCAAAACTCAAAATCGACATCTCCGGCTGCCAATAAGGGCAACCAGGCGCTTGGCAACAGACCTTGGGAGAAACTGGTCAGCCCGCCTTCATCTTCCCTGATCCGCGCGCGCCGCAGCGCGATCAGGTCTTGCGGGCTCAGCGAGTCAGGCAGTTCATCCATCGGCCCAAGCTCGTTGGCCGCATCTGTTGGTTCGACATAAACCGCAGGGTCGATAAACAGGGCTTCGGCGCGGGCCAGAAGGTCGCGTCGGACCTGCAGCATAGCCTCCTCATCACCGCGCAAAAGCGCATCACCTTCCGCAAGAGAGGCAAAGCCGTCCCGCACAAGCCAAGAAGATCTTATCAGGCCCTGCAGTTCCAGCGCCTGGACCAACACATCGCGGCACTCAGCGAGCGACCAACTGCCGAAGAGACCAGCGGCGAGAGACCGCTGTGGCTCATCGGCCCCCGCGCAAATGATGATGTCTGCATCGCATTGAGACATTCGGCTGCGCAACGCGGACACCGCATCCGGCTTAAGCACGCAGGACGCGGGCAGTGACCAGATCGCACCCGCGTCAAACCGCTTCGCGTCGTTGGAGCACGGTTCGATCAGTTCCTCTACAGCATCACCGCGGGCCGTTGTCGGCAGCGCAATGTTCAGCGGTAACGCCTCAGCTTGCGAACCAGAATTAGGAAAGATGGCATCGCATCCAAAAGCGTTGGACAAGCCTTCAAAATCAACCCCATGAAGTACGGCCCTGATCTCATCGCGCGGCCGGCCTGCTTCCACCAGCGCCGCCGACAGGCCAATATTGAGGTGCATGTTGTTGAGGCGCTCAGTGATGGACTTGGCGTCGTCCATGACGCCACTGCCCTCAATGATGTGCACAAGACAGTGGGCCTCGTGTGGTTGCAGACCAGCGAATAGGTCGCACAGGGCAATGACCCGTTCGACTCGAAGGCGCCCGGTGTCAGGCTGACTGTCATGTTGCCAAACCACCGCGATGGGGGACTCCAGGATCTCGACTGCAAACCCGGCGACGTAGGCCGTTTGCAACCATGCAGAGACAGCGAGGTGTGGGAGGTGAACGTCGAAGGGGCCGCACAGCCGAAGCGCTGCAACGGGGAACACGCAGCTTGAAATCGGCATCGCCGGCGCTCGGAATGGAAAGCCGGGCCCAACCAGGGTGGCGGGAGCTGCGTCGAACCTTTCGGCGGACTGCTGGACAACATATCCGCCGCTGAGCACGGAGCCGCTGGCGAGGCCGGCGCTCTGGGAGAGCAAAGCTCGCCCAAAACCGGTGGCAATCCGATCCCCTGCCTTCAAGAAGACAACAAAAGATCCCGTCAGATGATCGATGGCCGCGTTGGCCAGCCAGAGAACTGCCGCTCGGGGCCCAGATTCTGAAGGCGCTTTAGGAACTGCCGCCGTGTTACTGGAAAGAGGTGCCTTTGGTAGGCGGCCTGAAAATCCGTCTTCGCAAACGAAAAGGATGTCTTCAAAACAGGCCTCGTCCCGAGCAACGGAAGCCATCGTCTCCTCCAGTGCCACCTCCTCCGTATCAGCAGCCACCAGGATGGCGAGCGTGACGGGCAGTTTTGGTTTGGACAGAGAAGGCATCAGATACAGAAAATCCATGAAGGAGCATGGAGTTTCGTGTTCGCAACACCGGCCTATCAAGTCAACAACCGTTCAGGTGTCAGCGAACCGCCGATGACTCTCCAGGACCGTTGTTTGTTGCTGCTCAGAGGAGGCGGTTTGTCAGGCAAAGTGCCCTTCGCGACTCGCGAGACCCCAAGGCGGTGCTCGGAGCGGGAACGTCCCTGAATGCCTTCTTCTCTTTAACGGTCGTGTTGGCTAGAAGGGGGCAGCTGTCTTGAGTGATTGTTGGATGCTGAAGGTGAGTGACGATATGGCGAGCAAGAAGAACGAAGACATCGTTCGAGACCTGTTTTGGGGGCTCGTCGGCCGTCGACCCACAGATGATCAGATCACCGCTATGGCAGCGGATATGGCGCGTTCGCCGGACAGTCTTCTGAGCATGATCGAGTCGATGCATCAGTCAAAGGAAGCCACCGACTATCGAAAGTCTCGTGACTCGATTTCGATGCTCGTGCCACCGGGCCACTATTACTCGCCCATCGTTGATCCTTCGAGCCTGGACCGCGGCTACAACAACAACTCAATGGCGGGCCTCAACTTCAACCCCGACGCCATGCTCGGCTTCTTCAAGACATTGTCCCCCCATTTTGGTTCTCCCTCATTTCCGGAGACCGAGGAAACCGGCAAGCGCTACTACCGCAACAATGATTTCTACGGTCCTGGCGATGCGACTGTCCTGTCCGCCATGATCACGCACTTCACCCCTTCAAGAATGATCGAAGTCGGGTCTGGTTTTTCCAGTGCGGTGATGCTCGACACAGCTGACTTCGCTGAACTGGATACGCAGTTCACGTTCATCGATCCCTATCCACACCGGCTGGAAGCCTTGTTCACAAAAGTGGACAAGAAACGCTGCACGATCATAGCCGACTTCATTCAGAACGTTCCCCTGGAAACGTTCGACGCCTTGGACGATGGGGACATCCTGTTTCTCGACACGACCCACGTCAGCAAGACGGGCAGCGACGTCAACCACGAGGTCTTCGAGATTCTACCACGCCTGAACAAGGGCGTGGTTGTCCACTTCCATGACTTCTTTGATAATTTCGAATACCCGGACAATTGGGTGTACGATCACAACCGCTCGTGGAACGAACAATATATCGTCCGAGCGTTCCTGATGCAGAATCCGAACTTCGAAATTCTGATGCTGAACGACACTATTGCCCAGCGATTCAGAGACGAGGCCACAGAGCTCAGCCCCGCCTTTATGCAGAACCCCGGTGGGGGCCTCTGGCTCCGCAAAACCGGCTAGAACAATCAGCCTTGGCTCAGTACACCAAGCCGAGGCTCAAGGGTTCCAATATAGCTACGAGCAGACGGCAAGCGTGGGTTCCAAGGGTGCTATGACACCCGTGCGTCGATCCAGTCGCACAGAGATGAAAGACCTTGCTCCAGTGACCATTTCGGGGACCATGGAAGGCCTTTGATGGTGTCGTCGATCCGGCAGGAAGCATGGCGTACATCACCAAACCGGTACTTTGCGTTCACGTGGTGGGCCGGCGCACCATAGCGCTGAACCATAAAGTCGGCGACCCGGCTCAGGGGTGCGGCGTCGCCTAGTCCCACATCATAGCGCGAAACCTGCTTCGGCCTCTCGTCAATGGCGGCCAGAAAGGCGCTCGCCACATCTTCAATGAACACGAAGTCCCGCAGCATGGCACCATCTTCATAGAGGGGGATGCTCTCACCGCGCTTGGCCATCTGAGCAAACAGGCTGACAATGCCGGTATAGGAGTTGATCAGCGACTGGCCAGGGCCATAGACATTTTGAAGGCGCAGAATGGTGACATCTGCACCAAACGCCAGAGCCCATGCTTCCAGGAGGTGTTCCTGAGCCAGCTTGGTGGCACCGTAGATGCTCGTCGGGCGGGGCGATGTGCTCTCGACGGCAAACGGCACATGTGTCGCGCCTTCATGATCCCACTGATGAGATGCGAGCTGCTCCCGTGTCCGCTGGCCCGGATCAATGAGAGCGCCATCACTGTGACGCTTCCACAATCCTTCACCGTAGACGGCGCGACTGGACGCCAGAAGTATCTGGTGAGGAACATGTTCTGCAGCGGCCAGCGCGTCCAGCAGGCGAGTGGTGCCCACAACGTTTTCGCTGCCATGCCGGGTCGCCTCGGTCAAAGACTGGCCAGTGCCGGTTTCCGCGGCCAAGTGAATGACAACATTTGGCAACTGATCTTTAAAGATATCCTCGAGCACGCCATCATCCTTGATGTCGGCGTGGATGAACTCCACCTGCTCGTATAAATCAGCAGGCCTTTCGGAGCTGGAGTGTATTTGGGGGTGCATCTTGTCGACCACGACAACGCGGTTGAAACGCTCGGAGAGGCCTTTGGACAAAGCGCAACCGATGAAGCCGGCGCCACCGGTGACTAGGCAAAATTCGGACATGGTTCCGTATATCTTCGCTGCATGTTCTGGAGGAGACTTCGACACGAGGATTGATGCCGTAGCCGGGAGGACATTGGGGCCCTTTTAGCCCCGACGCTCGCACTCGACAAGAATGTTACAGACGATGGCTGGCGCTCATTGTGCCCACACGGTTCGAGTTGGTTCCTGCGCACCGGTAAATCGGCTAGAAGGCACACCGACAGGATCATCCAGTGCCGGTCAAGCACTTTGGGGATCTTTGAAGAATTGCGTCACCGGCAAAATTGTCCAGGTGATGAAGAGGGACCATCAGGTGATATTCAACATCCGCGCGGACACCATTGACGAGATCGTGGGCTACGTCGTGCCTGACGGCTTTTCTGCGGAGCCCAGAATACGCGTTGTATCCAACGGCGAGGTTCTGGGTCGCTTCCCATGCACTCTTGTCGAACCGTGGTTCGAAAGGAACAAGCGCCACCAAACCGGCCTTGTCGGCTTCAAGCTCACAACGCGGGAACTCCCCGATCTCGAGACCCTTCTTGATTTGACGCTGTTGGACGATGCCAGCGGCCTGATGCTCTATCGGCGTCGAGACTGGAGCATGCATGTCACAGGAGGGCTGTTTCGCCTCGAAACGAGCTTTCTACCCAAGGCACGTCTGGACAACGCAGCGCGGCACTACTTCCAGTATGCCGCGACATCCATCGAGCGCTACGGAATCGAAACCGTTCAGTCCATGCTCGCTTTCGAGAACATTGCATCCATCTATCTCAGTGGGCGCATACAGCCGCGAAACGTGCTCGACCTGATCGAAAAACGCTTCTCAAGCGTCGTCGCCATCTCTCATCCGGCTTATGAACTCGCAGTCCGGGCCGTTGTGCTGGCGCGCACCCAACCCGATACCGCCACAATACTGACCCGGCGGGAGCAGGCTGCCATGACCGACTGGCTCGACCTGTTCACCCCGGAAAACACGCGCGATGCCGCCTCAATCATCAAGACGTTGAAGAGCGCGCCGACCGACGCCGTGGCGATGCTGTCATCGCCCCTCACCAAGCAGCTTTCCGGCGATGATCCAAGCGCGAAGCTCAGCGCCTCATCCCTGGTCAATGCGCTGGACACAATCTCGCAGTTTTCCAGCGTCACACTGAGCGAAGAGAACGAAGCGATGCGCGATGCGATTGCATCGCTGGCTGGTGTAAGCAATCAAGTTCTGCCAGCTCCCAGAATGTACCCCGAGCTGATGAACATAGCCGATGAACTGACCGACTCTCTGTTTGTGCAAAATGTTCTGGAAACCGATTTGATCCTCTATCAATACATTAAGGACGCTGTCGCGCGCGGCACCCGTGCAAGCGCGCAGAAGGCGGAGGCAGAACCCGGCACTCCGATCCCAAGCGAGGACATTCAATCCGTATGAGCGCAGTCGACAAATCCACAACAGCAAAATTGCCCCAGCGCACGGGAGCAAAGGGCGCGAAATGGAAGTCACACGCCATCGTTGCCCGATTCCGAAGGGATGGGGCCGATGCTGCCAAGGCCGTAAGCCCGTTTGAAGAAGGTGTGACGGTTGGGCTGAGCGACGCCACGCGTGGAAACATCAAGCGCCTCGGTTTTCTGTGTGGCGTGCTGCTGCCGACGCTTATCGGAGCCATCTACTACGGATTGATCGCGACGGACCGATATGTGTCCGAGACCCGATTTGTTGTGCGCAGCATATCTGGAACGCCGATCCAGCAGCGCTCGGAGCAGGCATCCGGCATACCGGGAGGCATCCCAAGCTCGCTGGACCAGGACGCCTACATTATTGAGAGCTATCTGAAGTCCCACGCCTTCTACGAGGAACTGGACCGGCGGCTGGATTTTGATGCTCTGTATGCTGGACCGGGCATCGATTTTTTTAGCCGTCTCGGCTCGGACGCCAATTCCGATGATAAAGCCAAGTACATCAGTCGACGCCTGACGACCTTTGTCGACGGGCCCTCGGGTATCGTGACTTTCCAAGCGCAGGCATTCTCCGCAGAGGATGCGGAGACTATTGTGCAAACTGCGTTGGATTTGTCTGGTGCCGTGATCGATGAGGTATCTGAACGCGCGAAGCAGGATCTGGTGGCCCGCGCAGAGCGCGAGGTGCGCGAAAGCCTGGATCGCTTTGTTGTGACGCTTTCCGCTCTGCGGGACTACCAGAATGAGACCGGTATTCTCGACCCCACTGGCGACGCAAAGATCATCAGCGAACTGATCGGTGGTTTGACTCAGAAGAAGCTGGAAACGGACGTGCGATTGCAGACCAGCGCCAATCTGGGTGTGTCGGACAGCGCTCAACAGCGGCAACTGACACTTGTGTCCAAGGCGCTGGAAAATCAGATCGACGAGCTGCGTCAGTCTCTCACGCGCGCAAACAGGACAGAGCAAAGTCTTTCAGGAGCGCTCGTGCGATTTGCAGAGCTGCAAACCGAGCGCCTGCTGGCCGAAGCCCTTTACGAGGCCGCCCGGAACGCACTGGATACTGCCAACTCGGCCGCACTGCGCAGGTCGGCCTTTCTGGCCGTCTTTTCGCCACCCAGCCAGCCCGAGAATGCGGCAGCTCCCAAGCGCCTTCAGAGCGTGATGATCATATTCTTCGCCACCTTTGTGATCTGGGCGACGGCGATCCTGACCATCGCCGCCGTCGAAGATCATATGGAGTAGGCCATGATCCGGCTGGAAAACGTTTCCAAGGCGTTCAAGACCAAGGGCGGGCGAAAGGTCATCCTGAGCGGGCAAACCTACGAGTTCAGCCCAGGTTACTCCTATGGATTGCTGGGCGTAAACGGCGCGGGCAAATCCACAACCATGCGAATTCTGGCTGGATCGGAACTGCCTGACAGCGGGCGCGTGCATCGAAAACGGCGCATATCATGGCCTCTTGGCTTTGCCGCCGGTTTCAACATGACGATGTCAGGGCGCGAAAATCTCAAGTTCGTGGCCCGGGCCTATGGCGAAGATTGGCGGCGCGTTTTCAACTTTGTCGCGGATTTCGCCGAGATCGGCGACTATATGAACTCGCCCTTGAGCGAGTACTCATCTGGCATGCTGTCGCGTTTTGCTTTCGGGCTTTCAATGGCGATTGAGTTTGAATGCTATCTTGTGGACGAGATCACATCAGTCGGCGATCAACGGTTCCAGCAGCGCTGCCGTGAAGCCTTCACCCAACGACGTGCCGTCGCGGACATCATCATGATATCCCACGACATGGGCACGATTGAGCAATATTGTGATCGCGGCGCCTTGCTGGTCGACGGCAAACTGATGCATTTTGATACGGTGGAGGGCGCAGTTTCCGCCTACTACCGTTTGAACCGCTGAACCTTCCAACAGTGCATTGACCGGGACCATGGGCACCTCTCTTTCTCATATCTGCCGCAAACGGAAGGCCGCATTGCGCGGAACCAGCCCTCATGTCCGGTGAACTCGTCAAAGAACCTCGGTCCGCCGACGTCTCGCCCGTAGACCGGGGCCGCGAGATATCGGGCCAGATCAGCCGCGCCGTACGGATTCTCCGCGTCAAGACGCCTCCAAAGCGGCTGATGTATCAATTCGCCGGACTGAAACCCCGGCGGCGCGACAAGGTCTTCTCAGTTTTGTTCGTCTTGTGTTTCCTGCTGGTGTTCATCGTACCCACGATCGCGAGCGCCATCTATTACGGTTTGATCGCCTCGGACCAGTATGAGTCTGAAGCGCGCTTTGTCGTTCGACCGGCCACCAGCGCCGTCAGCAACGGACCAAGCGGCGGCCAGAACGCAGTCCCCGAAGACAAGATCGTCCAGGACACCCAGGTGGTGATGAACTACATCAACAGCCCTGCCGTGCTGGAGGATATTGGAGACACGCTTGATCTTCAGCAGCTCTACGGTCGTGGCGACATAGATTTTCTGTCCCGGCTGGACGAGGATGCCAGCCGTGAAGATCTGCTGGACTATTGGGACGACATGGTCGGCACGTCAGTCAAAATCAAAAGTGGCATCGTCACTCTGACCACCCTCGCCTACAGCCCGGAGGAGGCCCAGCGTGTTGGCCAGACCGTCATGAAGATGGCGGAACAACGCATCAACTCTCTCAATTCCGGCATCTGGAGCACGCTTGTCGGTGCATCTTCGGTAGAACTGGAAGAAGCTCGTAAGAGCCTCACAGAGACCAGACTGGCCATTGAAGAACTCCAAAACCGCGTGGGCGTCTTCGACTTGGAATTGCGGGCGCAGCAAATTTCGGACGTCATTCTTGAGGTCCAGGGGCAGTTGTTTGAATTGCAGGCCGAGGAAGCCATCCTGGCCAAGGAACTCAGCGAGAATGCTCCGCAACTGCAACAGGTCCGGGACAGAATTCAACTCAGGGAAAATCAGATCAAAGACCTGCGCGCTGAGCTTGCCGGGAGCTCAGCACCCGGCAGCCTGACAGCGTTCTCGCGGGAGTACGACGTTCTGTCGGTGCAACAGGACATAGCGGAAGAGCGCCTCGAAGAAGCGGTGAAGGACTATGAGCGCCTGCGGATCATCAGCCAGTTGCAACTGGTCTATCTGGACGAATTTCTGTCACCCACTTTGCCGCAGGACCCATCCTATCCGGATCGCTTTCTACAGACCCTTGCCGTCACAGGCATAGCTCTGCTGGCCTGGCTGATATCCATGGCGCTGTTGCGCACATTGCGGAACAGAATGGATTAGCAAGCAGCCATGTCGTCTCAACTCGCACCATCAGCCTCAACCCCCGTTGGGGAACCGACCGCCCAGATCGACGGCGATCTGGTGACATTGCAGCCGGTCAGGCAGCGTGGCTTCGGTGATGGCCTGCGCGAAATGATCAATGTCATGGGTGCCGTCATCCTGCGTGATATCCGGTCACGATATTTCAACCACGGTTTGGGCTTTCTTCTGGTGCCCATGTGGCCGTTCGTTCACATGACGGTGTTGATGGTCATCTACGCCGCCATGGGACGCGGCACGCCTTACGGCGATGACAGCTTCGTCTTCTTCGCCACCGGTCTGCTACCAACATTGATGTATCTCTACACGTCCCGTTTCATGGCGACTTCCATGCTGGAAAACAAACCTATGCTGTCGTTCCCGATTGTGCGACTTCTGGACATCGTCCTGGCCCGCGCCTTTCTTGAGATCCTTGCAGCGCTCATGTCGTGCCTGCTCGTCTTTGTGGCTCTTCTGGCTCTTGGCTCAGATCCCTATCCCTATGACGCCTTTGAAGCCGTTATGGCCTTTGTGGTGACGGCGATCTTTGCCGTTGGCTCCGGTCTTCTCGTGAGTTGTATAGTGTTGAGAATGCCCATGTTCTCCCTCATCTGGGCTTTCATCTGCATCATGTTCTATCTGGCATCCGGAGCAATTTTTCTGACGGCCGACTTGCCACAGGAAGTTGGTCGCATAGCAGCCCTCAACCCGCTCATGCACTCAGTCGACTGGATGCGCAGCGCCTTCTATCCCGGATATCCCACGCCCTATCTGGACAAGGGCTATCTGATCGCCTGTTCGGTGTTTGTGATCTTCCTGGGCCTTCTTGCCGAGCGAAACCTGCGCGCTTTGCTGCTCAGAGATTAGGATCATCAGCAACAGCTCTATTGATCCCATTGTGGTTCGAACCAGCGACGCGCCTTTGGCAGTCGCCGAACAAACGAAAATCGTGGTGTTCGATGGCGACGGGACAGCAGGGGGTGATGAGCAGGGTCGAGATATTCAACCGTTCTATGGATCGACCTCAGAGCCGACTTCTCCTTTCGGAACTGAGCCTTGCGTGACGGCGAACGATCTTTGCTACGGCTCACCGATTCTCGATGCACCAATGTTGCAAACGGTGTCCAGACGATGCGGAAACCGGCCTTGTGAGCCCGCATGCAATAGTCGACATCGTTATAGGCCACAGCAAAGTTTCCTTCATCCCACTGTCCAAGTTTCAGGGCACAGTCGTGCGAGATGAGCATGACTGCCCCGGTGACACAGGACACGCTGTGGCGAACGGTGAGACAATGTCCCCGCCCCAAGGTGCTTTCCGGCTCTCCGAGATAAGCGTGATCGGCACCGTTTTTGCAGCCAACATGCACCCCTGCATGCTGCAGACGCCCATCGGGATAGAGCAGCTTTGCACCCACAATTCCTGTGCCTGCGAAACTCAGGCACGAAACCATCTCCTTCAGCCAGTCACGGTGCTGCACTTCAACATCATTGTTGACCAGCAGGATATGGCCGGGGCCCTCCAGCGAACCGAGGCCGTGATTGATCGAACGCGCAAAGTTGAACGGCTCTTCATGCATCAGCACGCGGATCCCGTGGCCGACCTTGTATCGCTCATAAACATCAAGCGTTGCGGGATCAGTGCTGCCATTGTCGACAATCGTGATTGTACGATTGGGATAGTCAGTGCTGGCAATCAGATCATACAGAACGCGCTCTATCAGCTCCGGAGCGTCCTTGTTCGGAACGATGATGTGCACCGCTGGCCACGAATTCTCGGCGTCCGGGATGAGATCGACGCGATGACTGGTGGGCACCGTGCCTCTGCCCACAAAGACGTCCTGCCCGGGCATTGAGACAGCCATGGAAAGAAACCGGCGCTCCTCCAGGAGCCGCTCATTGCGTTCCATCGCGCTCAGTTGTGATGACCGGTCCTCCACGCCAAGGCTCGGGAAAGGCACGTGACGAACTTCACTATCGCCCACGCCACGCAGGAAAATCAGCGTGTGCTGATAGGATGGCGGCGTCGCGCCGACCTCGGCAAACGACGCGCTCAACTCCATCAAACGCTGGCGATCAAAAAGCGCCGCCTTACCGATATAATTTCGGCCCATCAGATAGACTGGGTCGAAGGCAGGTTTGCTCGAAAGGTCGATGGCCTTGCCGTCCGCGCCAAGCAGAACATCGTCACTGTAGACAAGAGCTGTATCTTCGTAGGTCAGAACAGCGTGGGCGAGAACGGTCAGGCCGCCGCGCAGGACTTGATCGCCCGGTTCCAGATACAGGATTTTTTTCCCTTTTAGGGAGTTCAGGAACTGCGGAGCATGTGGGGGTTGCGATACCACCCGCATGGACATGGCGCTGTCCGCTCCTTCTTGCCGCACAAGTTTCTCAAGCGCGGCAAAGCCCACCGCACCACCGGGGACGAGTACCAGTTCGGCCGCTGGGCTGCCGTGCTTTCGAAAACTGGCAACTGTATCTTTGCACTGGGATAGCGATCCGTTGGCGCAAACAAGCACAACGGAAATGAGGTCTTCGGCCGCCACCTGTTTGCGCAAGCGACGTAGGTCCCCCACCATGCCCCTGACCATGCTGTTCAGACCCAACTGACGCGAAACACCGCGAAGCCGTTTCCAGCGAGCATGGGCAAGCTTAGCGATGCGCCTGACTCTCATTGTCCATCCCCAAACGACGCCCTTCTTTGACGGTGCATCGCATTCACCAAAATAGCTGACCACCTGGCAGGCCCGCCGCGCGCAGGCTTATAGGACATCTTGGCAGAGTCGAACACGCCTTGGCTATTTGTGCTGTTTTTCCGCAGCGTTAGGAGTTATTCAGCGCGGCGATGCAAACGATAAATGGCGTCCTGAGCAGGCCCGTGATAACGGGCGGGAACATTCAATACACTCGGACGGAATCAAAGCCGAGTGTTGATCCGAGACCCGCGGTGCCGGAGAACAAGACATGTCCACCGACTTGCCTCACAAACGACTATGCGTTCAGTCCGTCATCTACCAGCTTCCGATGGAAAGCATCGAACGGACGCTGGAATATCTCGACGTTGCGGCATTGAATGCGCGCAACGCAGGGGGAATTGGTGAAGTTGTCATAGCATTGGGGGACTGTTCGCCAGAACCGGCTCTGTCGGAAGCCCATTTGGAGCAGTTGAGATCCAGGTTCGAAAATCTGGGGGAGATTGCCTACCATTTTTTCGATGCCAATCTGGGATCCGCTGCAGGCCACAATGAGCTTCTGGCGCGCAGTTCGTCGGACTTCTCCATGATCCTGAACCCCGATGTGCTGGCCGCCCCCAATCTGCTGATTGAGATGTTCAAGCCTTTCGGCGAAGCCAATGTCGGTTTTGTCGAAGCCCGTCAGATGCCTATCGAGCACCCAAAATCCTACGATCTGGAAACTGGAGACACCAGTTGGGCTTCCACAGCCTGTGCCGTTGGTCCGCGGCATGTGTTTGATGAAGTGAACGGTTTCGACTCCGAGACGTTCTTTCTCTACGGCGACGATGTGGACTTCTCATGGCGCGTTCGCCTGCAAGGCTACCGCGTGGTCTACCGTCCAACGGCGGTGATCTTCCATGACAAGCGTCTGGGACAATCCGGTAACTGGATGGTTGGCGCGGCCGAGAAATATTATTCGGCCGAAGCAGGCATCTATCTGCCATACAAATACTCAAGACCGGATCTGGCTGAGCAGGCCATCAACTACTTCAAGGCCACCAATGATGAGGCCCTGCACGAGGTGGTGGAGAAGTTCGAAGACCGAAAGAAAAAGGGAACGCTGCCTGAGCAGTTGGACCCCGAGCACCGCGTGGCAGAATTTGTGGATGGTGCATATGCCAAACACCGCTACTGAGCATCGCGATCAAGGCCTTTGACGCACCAATATCAATCACGGACGCCAGCTTGCGCGGGGAGTTCCGAAGCGCCACGGGCACACGGGGTGGAACCTTGTGACCTGAACTGTTGAGCATTTCGGGTCGCGTGATATGGAAAGCGCAATCTGCGCTGCCCCTGATGTCGAGTGGCGGTCAGCCATATGGGTAGAAGCATGGTCGCATTCGGCAACGGCGCCAAACGCATCCTCAATTCGCTGGGTCTCTCCGCGTCCGAAAAGGCGGAACAGCAGCCGCAGGATGACACGGTTGGCAAGACGCTGATCGTTCTCATCGGCGCCAGCCACTATGTCGCAATTTTCTCAGCGGCCGAAGCACGAAGCCTGCCAACTGAGCCTGTTGAAGGTGGGATGGTTGATCTGCGCATCTTCAACGCTTGGAAGCACGGCCTCAACTATGGCTTTGCTGTGCCGGAAGATGGCGTTTGGGTCTTGGAGGCGACGCTCAAGGAGCAATTGACTGAGCTGACCGCTGACTATGATCGGGTCATCTTCTTCAGCGTGTTTGGCGGTAATCACCACCAGGTGCTCACCCTCATCGGCCATGAACGGCCCTACGACGTCTACATGCCTGAATTCTCACATGTTCCGCTGGAGACGGACGCAGAAATTCTCAGCCGGAGCTATGTGGAGCAAACGCTGCTTGAGTTTGTCATCGGACCGTATCGGGACATTTCCATCTTCTTGCGCGCCTTTCCCAAATTTGAGTTCTGGCACATTCAATCGCCGCCGCCGATTGGCGATGACACATTTGTGCGAAGCAATATCGACTCCTGGTTTGTGGAGCAGATGAAGCTGAATTCCGACTTTCCACTGACGCCGAGATATGTGCGTCAGAAGGTCTGGCAAATTCACTCGGACCTCTACCATCGGGAAGGTCAGGCGAACGGATTTGAGCTTTTGCCGTGTCCTGCTGGCACGCGCGATGCCGAGGGCTTTCTCAAGCCAGAATTCTACTCTAACGACGCTACCCACGCGAACCCCGCCTATGGCGAGCTTGTTCTCCAGCAGATGGAGCAGATCGCCAAGGCGAACATTGACAGTTTCAAGACCTTTGGATGAGGTGGGGACGATGAAACACCCCTATGAAAATCAGCCGGATATCGCCCGTTGGAAGCGTTCTGTTGCGGCAGTCGCACCGGAAAATCTCGATCCGCTCAAGACCTTCTCTTTCAAGGTCTCCGCCAGCGACAAGGTTGCAACGGCCGGCAGCTGCTTTGCCCAGCATATTGCCAAGCGTCTCTCAGCCAGTGGCTATAACTACTATGTCACGGAGGCCGGCCATCCACTGGCAAGCAAAGAGACCCGTGAGAAGTTTCAGTACGGCCTGTACAGCGCCCGCTATGGCAATCTGTACACCGTCCGGCAGTTGCTACAGTTGTTTCGCGAAGCGTTTGGAGAACGGCAACCCACCGAAACCGTATGGTCTCTGGACGAAAAATTCGTCGATCCGCTGCGCCCCAATGTCGAACCCGGTGGTTTCTACTCGGATGAAGAAGTTCAGCTGGACCGCAGGCAGCACCTCGCAGCCGTGCGTGAGATGTTCGAAACTCTGGACGTCTTTGTTTTCACCCTGGGACTGACGGAGGCGTGGGAGAGCCGCGAGGACGGAACCGTGTTTCCCCTCTGCCCCGGCGTTCACGGCGGTGTCTATGACGAAGGCAAATATGCGTTTCACAACTTTGACGTCTTTGAGACGGTTTCGGACCTGAAGGCTCTGCTGGAAGGACTGTTCTCGGTGAACAGCAACGCCAAAGTGATTCTGACCGTATCCCCTGTCCCACTGGTGGCCACAGCGGAGGATCGCGGTGTTCTGATCTCGACAACATACTCCAAATCGGTCTTGCGCGTCGCTTGTGATGAGATGAAACGGGCTTTCCCCGAACAGGTGGAGTATTTCCCGTCCTACGAAATCATTACCGGCGGCTATTCCCGAGGAGCGTATTTCGAAGAGGATCTGCGGTCGGTGAAGACGGAAGGCGTTGATCACGTAATGCGCGTGTTTTTCCGCCACGTGACCGACGAAAGCAGTGAACCGGCGGTTCCCATTCCCGATGCCGCCGAAGAGAGCTTTACGCAGAAGCTCAATTCGATGAACCAGCTCATCTGTGAAGAGGAAATGCTGGACGCCGCTTCGGGGCGCTAGAGCTGACTTCCGGCTCACAAGCAGCGGCCGGATATGCGCTTACAAATTGGAATCTGCCGAGCCCGGTTCTACAAGGGCGCACGGTGAACCGGCTACACAGAGCGGACTTGATGGATCAACCTAACAAAGATGAAGCTGGTTCCAGCCGGGCTACCGCCAGCGCTGACCTTCTGCTGACAAAGCTTCGGCACGCACCGAATGTGCTGCGCCTGATAGAGCAGGCGTTTCCTGATCTGCAGTTTGATCCATTGCCGATGGACGACGATGATCGTCCATTTCTGAGTGTTGTCACCCGCACCCAAGGTCGCCGCACCGACATGCTGCGCGATACGATTCTCTCCCTGGCGGCTCAGTCAGATCCAGATTTTGAGCTGTTGCTGGTGGGCCACAAGATCGACGAACGTTCGCGCACGGCTCTGGAGCAGCTCGTCGCGGAGTTTCCAAAGGTCATGCAGGACAAGATCCGTATCCTGATCTGCGATCGCGATGGGCGCGCAGCGCCGCTCAATAATGCTCTTGCTGCGGCCAAGGGTCGTTACATCAGCGTGCTTGATGACGATGATTTTGTCATGGGCCATTGGGTTGAGGTGTATCATCAGCTGGCCAAGGAAAACGTGGGCAGCGTGCTGCGAGCCGCGTGTACCCGTCAGGATTACCAAATCCCGGATCCAAAACACCCGACGCCACATCCCATGGCATCGTCCTGGTTTCAGATGATCTGGCCGTCGGGCTATTCAGGGTTCAATCATGTCTACGAGAACAAGACACCCTTCATGTCCGTCGCGCTTCCACGCGATGGGCTCATTGAGATGGGCCTGCAGTTCGACGAAAGCCTGAGCACCGTTGAGGACTGGGACCTGACCACACGTGCTGCCATGGCTTGCGGAGTGGCCAGTTCGCCTGAAATCACGTCCGTCTATCGGTGGTGGACCGATGGAGAATCATCTTCCTTCGTCCACAAGGAAGCCGAGTGGAAAGCCAACCACAACAAAGTCCTGAGCAAGTCCAACAAGCGATATCTGGTTTTACCCCCTGGGGCCGCCCAAGAAATTTCTGACCTGTATGACGAGAACGCCAAGCTGAGATCTGGTGTCGGGTCGTTGGGCGTTTGGGAACTGGTGCGGAAGACAGTCAAAGCCCGAACTCTGAAATTCATCATTCATCATTGCCGAAAAACAGCGGCGGGGCGCTGGATCCTTCGGACAGGGCAAAGAGCCCTGCTTCGTCGTGATCACAAACTCATCGAGAAATCTGGCCTCTTCAACGCTGATTGGTATCTGGCAAACTACCCCGATGTCGCCGATGCGGGCCTTGATGCGTGGGATCATTTCAGACGGAACGGGCTGATCGAGAATCGCAATCCAGGCCCGGATTTCAATGCCGACTATTATATAACCCAATATTCTGATGTGGCTGTGAGCGGCTTGAAGCCGCTCATGCACTTCGTGCGGTATGGCCTGGCAGAAGGGCGAAACGGGGTACGCGCCCGAGAAGAGCGGAATGAATCGTAACGCCGTCATCGTCATGGGTGACAGCCACTACGCGGCGCTGGCGGAAGCCGCGGAGGCGCGCGCTTTGCCTTTGGCTTTAGGGCCGACGTCCCAAGCCGACATCCTGATCTTCAACGCTTGGAAACACTCGCTGAACTACGAATTTCTCGTCGCCCACCGTGGTGAACTTGTCTTCAACCATCGCTTGAAGGCAAAGATTGACACGCTGAAATCTGACTACGACGCCGTAACCTTCGCATGCATGTTTGGCGGCAACCACAACCACACGCTGACCCTGCTGCAGCATCCGCAGCCATTTGATGTTCACATGCCGGATATCGTTAAAGCGCCGACCGCGAGTGGCGCTCATGTTTTGACGCGCGCCTATGTCGAGGCCACTCTGCTCGAATACATGTCGCTTTCGCTGGTTACAACCGCCAAAGTGGCAGAGGCGTTTCGCCAAGATCAGACGCTGCATCTTTCGCCGCCCCCGTGTATCGGCGACGACACTTTCTCAAAGAAGCATATGGGTGCTTTCTTTGAAATGAGAGCTCCGGCTTTCGGCGATGTGAGCCTGACCCCGCGACTGATCCGCCAGAAGATCTGGAACCTTCAGCTGGCTCTGCAAAAGACAAACGCCACACGCCACGGCTATCGGCACCTCAGTCCACCCCCCACCTCCATGGATGTCGAAGGCTTTCTGGCATCACAATTTTACGGCTCGGACGCCACGCACGCCAACCGGGCTTATGGCGACTTGCTGCTGCGGCAGCTTGAGGACGAGATTGGCGCTCCAATTGGCGCGATCAACTACTTCGACTGAGCGGCTATCCGTCCAGAAAGTCTCGTTGGGCATAATCGCTTCGGACGATGCGATTGGTGGCTTCAGCCAGTTTCAGCCGTTCGCCATCATCATTCATGAGCTTTGCCAGAGATTGCGCCCACAGAGCTTCATCCATCGGCAGATGGAGTTCCTCAGCCGCATCGTCGCGCCGATAGGCTGGTGCGTGAGCAAAAAGCCCGGCTGACTGCTGTTCAGCGATTTCCACGCGTTTGGCTGCCGAGCGAGCCTCGTTCAAACGCGAAGGCACGAGTGGTGCAAGAGAAATTGAAGCTCCGAGTCGGGCTCTGAAATTCTTGTAGCCGCGATAGTCCATCTCCGGAACAATGCTGACGCTCGGCAGACCATCCCACACTTTGGCAGCAGCACCCTGTGCTGTGACCGTCAGTCGATAGGGCACGCCCTGATCCTCAAGTTTTGAGAAAACCCCCCGAAGAAAGCGATGTTCTGGCAAATGCATCTTGGCAAGATAGCTCACATGCCTCGGATCACGTCGAGCGTATTGCGCGGCATCAAAACGCGGAACGTTGGCGATGGGCTCAATCAGTGTGGCGCCAGGATGGTTGAGGACGAGCTTTCGGGAGCTTACCAAAAGATGGACGTCGACCCCCAGCCGAGCCGGATAGTTGAGCTTCTGTAGAATGCTGGTCTGGAGGGGCTTTGCCCTGTTCAAAAGCAGTATGCTCGAGTCCCACAGCATGGCGGCAAAATCATCGTCGATCAGATGGTAGACCTTGGCGATCATGGACCTGTTCAGACGAATCCAATGCAGCATACGAAAACTCAGATAGCGATTGAGAATAATCACCGTCTCTTTCCTGAGTAGCGGCCAGTGCGGTCGCCCCAATTTGGTGCTGTCGAGAAACCGTGCTTCCGACGAATTTTGCAACCTGGGATAGATGTAAAGATCAACCGAGGACTTCGATCCCGAACCGATGATCAGTGTTGACGGCTCGTCCGATGGTCCCAACGTCTGAAGGCTCGCCACATCGATCAAGGGAACTGATTCCTTCCGGCTTGCACCGCTGCCCAATGCGCCCGTGGGCTAGCCAGCGTTTTGCAGCAAAGCATCCAGCTTCGATCGATCCAGCCGTGAATTGGCCGGACGCCGCGCCTTGGTTGGATAGTCAGCCGATGAAATTGCATTGACCTTGACGCGCTCTCCGGAAGGCCCTCGAACATCGGCAAGAAGCTTGCGGGCAAAGTCACACCAACTCATGCTTTCGCGCCCGCCAAGGTGATAGATTTCACCAAGCCCCTGAGGTGGAGTGGCCGTCGCAAGAACCGCCATGTACAGAAGACAATCTGCAATCTCATGCGCATCGGTGGGATTGCCAAACTGGTCATCCACGACACTGATCTCGTCTCGCGTTTCAGCGAGCCGACGCATGGTTTTCGGGAAATTGCTCCCATAGGGGCTGTGCACCCAGGCCGTGCGAATGATCGCATACAGGTTCGTGGCGGCCTGCACCGCTTCCTCGCCAGCCAATTTGCTGGCCCCGTATACGCCCTGGGGTTCCACAGCATCATCGGGCCTATAGGGGCGGTCCAGAGTTCCACTGAAAACATAGTCGGTAGACACGTGAAGGATGGGGATGGAAAGGGCATCCGCTTCTTCGGCCAGAATGCCCGGTGCGATCCCATTGATCTGGTGAGCGAGCCCGGGCTCATCTTCCGCATTGTCCACGGCGGTATAGGCAGCAGCGCTGATGATCACATCCGGCGCCACCTGCCGCACAGCCGAGCGAATAGAGGCATTGTCTGTCAGGTTGAGATGAACGTTGGTCCCGCTTCGCGCCGCATGGATCAACTCGACACCGGCTCGGTCGACGGCCTTGTCCGCCAGACACCTGGCAACCTGACCATGTTTGCCCGTCACCAATATTCGAAGCTGTCCCATCTGAGTTTCCCGCGCCGGCCTTTCCATCTCAGCTTTTTCTATTTGCCAAGGCCGATCCGCTCAAAGCCCGCCTTCTCGCGAATGGGACCCCACCACCACTCATTGTTGAGGTACCAGTCAACGGTGTTTGCAAGGCCCTCTTCGAATGTCGCCGAAGGCGTCCAACCCAGTTCGGCCTGGATCTTCGAAGCGTCGATGGCGTAGCGGCGGTCGTGCCCCGGCCTGTCCGCCACCATCTCGATCAAATCGGCGTAAGACGCCCTGCCACTGCGCGGACGTTTCTCGTCAAGGATGGCACAAATCGTACGCACGACCTCTATGTTCTGCCGTTCCGAGTTGCCGCCAATATTGTAGCTCTGCCCAGCCGTGCCCTTCGTAGCCACAAGGGCAAGCGCAGCCGCATGATCCTCAACATGCAGCCAGTCACGAACGTTCTCGCCCTTTCCGTAGACCGGGAGCTTCATCTCAGCGATGGCGTTGAGCGTCACCAGTGGAATGAGTTTTTCGGGAAAATGAAACGGTCCGTAATTGTTGGAGCAATTGGAAAGCACCACCGGCAGGCCGTAGGTGTGCCCCCATGCCTGCACAAGATGATCCGAGCTTGCCTTGGAAGCCGAGTAAGGCGACGATGGCGCGTAAGGCGTGGTCTCCAGAAACAGGCTGTCATCGAAGGGCAAATCGCCAAACACCTCGTCAGTCGAGATCTGGTGGAACCGAAAGCGTGACTGGCGATCCGCATCTAACACTTCGAAGTAGGCACGGGCTGCATTCAAAATGCGGTAGGTGCCGACGATGTTGGTTTCGATAAATGCGCCCGGTCCATCGATTGATCGGTCAACATGGCTCTCGGCAGCCAAGTTCATGACGATATCGATCTCGTGCTCACGCATCAGCGCTTCCATGGCAGCGCTGTCGCAAATGTCAGCCTGGGCGAAGGCGTAGTTAGGCTGGGTTTCAATCGAACGCAGAGATGTCAACGTGCCAGCATATGTCAGCTTGTCGACATTGAGCACGAAGTTCTGACTGTCCGCAGCAAGATGCCGACACACAGCCGAACCGATAAAGCCGGCACCGCCGGTCACTAGGAACCGCATTCAGATCTCTCCGTAAACAAAACCAGTATCAATATCAGCCAGAAGGGGTGCGTCCCGGTCCTTGTCTGAAAGCTGAACTTCAAGGCCTGCAGCTGGCCATTCGACGCCAAGTTCAGGATCATTATAGCGCACCGAACGGTCGCACTCCTTGGAGTAGAGTGCCGAAACCTTGTACAGGAATTCGGTATTCTCCTCGAGGGTAAGGAAGCCGTGCAGAAAGCCCTTCGGCACTAGCACCTGATTCCATTTCTCTGCAGACACTTCCAGCCCGTAAGACTGCCCGTAGGTCGGCGAACCCTGTCGCACATCCACAAGCACGTCCCAGACACGGCCTCTGGTGACGCGGACCAACTTGTCCTGCGCATAGGGCTGCGTTTGAAAATGCAGGCCGCGCAGCACCCCCTTGGCCGCCGAGAAAGAGTGATTGTCCTGAACGAAATTCACATGGATGCCGTTCTGGGCCAGCAGGTCAGCATTATAAGTCTCTGAAAAGAAACCGCGTTCGTCACCATGCTGCTTGGGCAGAATTTCGTAGGCATCCTTGAGGGGCAGTTCCCGGATCTCGGCCATCACCTGCGCTCCCGCACCCGCTTGATGAGATATTCGCCGTAAGCAGTCTTTGACAACGCTTCGCCACGAGCCATGACGTGGTCGGCGCTCACCCAGCCCTGCTCCAGGGCAATTTCCTCGAGGCAGGCAACCTGAATTCCCTGGCGATGCTGCATCGTGCGCACAAAAGCAGACGCCTCGTGCATGGAGTCGACGGTGCCCGTGTCCAGCCAAGCATAACCCCGGCCAATCGTGGCAACCTCCAGATCACCACGTTCCAGATAAGCCATATTGACGTCAGTGATCTCCAGTTCGCCCCTTGCCGAGGGCTTCACCGCGGAAGCGATGTCGACGACATCATTGTCATAGAAATACAGCCCCGTGACGGCCCAGTTCGATTTGGGATTCTCGGGTTTTTCTTCGATCGACACGGCGCGCCTGGTATCGGGGTCAAAACTCACCACGCCATAGCGCTGGGGGTCCGCCACGTTGTAGGCGAACACCGTAGATCCCTTTTCCTTGTTCGCCGCAGTGCGGCACAGTTCGGACAGGCCGGCACCAAAGAATATGTTGTCGCCGAGAACCAAGGCGCATGCATCTCCACCGATGAAGTCAGAGCCGATGATGAACGCCTGTGCGAGCCCCTTGGGCTCCGGCTGCTCCGCATAGCTCAGCGTGATGCCGTAGTCGCTGCCATCGCCCAAAAGCGCCTGGAAAGTCGGCAAGTCACGGGGTGTCGAAATAATCAGGATCTCGTTTATGCCCGCCAGCATCAAAACGCTGAGCGGATAATAGATCATCGGCTTGTCATAGACCGGCAGGATCTGCTTTGAGACGGCCATTGTCAGCGGATGAAGCCGCGTGCCACTCCCGCCAGCCAGGATTATCCCTTTCATATCAACTCCATACGCGGTCTGCGCTGTGCGCTGCCTTGGTTCGATTACGGCGAAAGACGGCCGCGCAATTCAGCGAGGGATCTGTCCGGGCTCCTCATAGCCACTTATCGCCTGTGCTGCAAAGGCTGGACACAATTTTGCGAGCCGCCTCCACCTATCCAAACTCTGCATGTCCAAGGCAATTGAACCGCTCCCTTAGGCCAGCAAGTTATGAATGCGCCGCGAGGAAACCCTTCGGCATACTGGGTGACATTCAAAGAGCGTGTCGCTTCCAACAGGCATGCGCGATTTAGGCCTCTTTTTGCCGGTCGCTACATTTTCCACAAAACCGGACAAACAGATGCAGGGCTCCTCACCTACAGGGGCCGACTAAACCTGTCGCTCAATCCCACGCGAGCAAAGGTTACACCAGCCCCGTCCACGACAACAAACTCAGCTTTCTGATCGCTCTAGAGTTCGCCTCTTCAAAGGCGAACTCTAGAGCGATCAATGAACGTCCCCGATTGTCGAAGATGTGAAAGTAGGCAACTTCATCCGGCGTCATCTTTGAACGGTAGATCCACTCATGATCCCGATTTGCTGCCGGTCCCATGATCTCGCATCACCCTGCCCGTCCTAACGTTTGAACGAGGCCTTAGTTGCAGATGCAAAATAAGCAACATCAACCACTAGGTTGAAACGACTTGCGCGGGGTGAGCACTCGGCAGATCGGCTCCAGAGCGCCAACATGTTGGCTGATGGCCTTCACGATTACCAGAAAGGGAATGGCGATCAACAGTCCAACAAAACCCCACAGCCAGCCCCAGAAGAACAGGCACAGTATGATGGCGAGGGTCGGAATCTCGGTGCGTCGACCGACAAGGGATGGTGTGACGAAGTTGGCCTCAACAAAATTGATGGAGAGATAGAGCGCTGCGGGTGCCAGCATCATCCACCAGGTGTCGAACTGCAGAACACAGAACGCCAGCAGGGCTATGGCTCCAATCGTCGGTCCTATGAAGGGCATATAATTCAGCAGCCCGACCAATACGCCCCAGAAAGCGGCCATCGGCACGCCCATCGCATAAAGGCCCCCACCGACAAGCGTGCCGAGCCCGATATTGATGCAGGTTGTGATCAGAAAATACTGGGAAATCTGTTGCTCGACCAAGCGCCATGTCCGTGCAGCAGCCAGTTTTTTGGACCGATCACCAAAGGGCATTGTGGCAAGCGTCAGCATTGGACTGCGCAGGGCAAGAATGAAGCCGCAGATGGACAAGGTGGCGATCAGCGTGGTGGCGCTCGCAGCGACGGAAGAGGCCGCCCGAACCAGAAAATTGCTTTCGCGAACCACAACCTGCTGCACGTTGGGGTCTTCAAGACTACGCGTTACCTCATCGCCAACACTGGCGATGGCTTCGCCGACTTCTGTCGCCTCAGACAGCGTCGGCTCAAGGGTCAGAAGCTTCTGCTGCAAATTTTGGCCTATGGTTCGATAGTCGCTTGCAAACCGTTGCAGTGGGTCCGCGATCAGATTGGTGAGAACAAGAATGATGCCGCCAAGTGTTGCCACGAGCGCTAGAATGGCTAGCGCACGCGGCACCCTAGCCCTTTGCATCGCCTGCAATGGTAGTTGCAGCAACATTGCCAGCAGGAGCGCCACGAAGAGCGGAAGAAGAAAGGTCTGGCCAGCCGACAGGCACACAACCGCCAAAACCGATGCGGCGGCATAGGCTAGCAGAGTTATGGAGGGTGTCGGTGAAGTGAAGACCTGCATGACAAGAGGTGCCGCCTCCGAAGATCAGAGGCGGCGCTCTGTCTAGCCCCCCATGTCTGGGCCAGTGATTTGCGGTTTCTCTAGTAAGGTTT
>JBCBXA010000140.1:0-5327 GCA_039816825.1 Pseudomonadota bacterium
ACGGCTTGCTGGATGTCGCTGTTTCGGCACTTGGGGGCGAGTTGCGGTCCGCCCGCGTGACAGGCCCATTGGGGCGAGAGCTAGAGGCCTCCTACGCCATGCTGGCGGACGGCACCGCCATTATTGAAATGGCCCTGGCTTCGGGTATTGCCCTGCTCGAGCCCCATGAACTCAACCCAATCCTGGCGACCACCCGCGGTACGGGCGAACTCTTCATCCACGCGATCAACGCTGGCGCAAAACATGTCGTCATTGGCTTGGGTGGCAGCGCCACCAATGATGGTGGCATGGGCTTTGGCGAGGCCCTCGGATTCAGATTTCTCGACCCTCACGGCAAGCGGCTGCAAGCCACCGGCGAGAACCTGTCGAGGGTCAGCCAGATCCAGAACACCGACGTTGGCGCGCGGATTGCAGGCATCACGGTTGAATGCGCCTCAGACGTCACCAATCCGCTCTGCGGGCCACAAGGCGCTTCAGCCGTGTTTGGCCCACAGAAGGGCGCGACTGACGACATGGTTCAACAACTCGACGATGGTCTCCGGAGCATCGCCAAGATCGTGGAGCGTGATTTGGGGCAAGACCTCGCCAACGAGCCGGGAGCGGGAGCGGCTGGAGGCCTCGGCTTTGGCGTGATGGCGTTCGCGGGCGGCAAAGTACGGTCTGGCATCGATCTGGTCATGGAGCATCTCAATCTGTCAGACGCTTTGCAAGGCGCAGATCTCTGCATCACCGGCGAGGGCCGCATCGACGATCAGACCCAGTTCGGAAAGGCCCCGGCGGGGGTGGCTCGGCTGGCTCGAGAACGCGGTGTGCCATGCATTGCGCTGGCTGGAAGCATAGGCAGTGACCTTGGCAGCCTTCCCGATGAGGGCCTAACCGCGAGCTTCGCCCTGGCCGACGGCCCGATGACGCTTGAAGAGTCGATGCTGGACACGGAACGTCTTCTCACCCGTGCGGCAGAACAGGCGGTCCGCCTCTTCCAGGCCTCTGCCGGGTAGCCATCAAACTGTCAGTCGGCGCGCCGACGAGGGAGCTCTTCCGGTTCCGCTTCCAATCCGTAGGGCGCCGCGAGCTTCCAGACGTGAGACGGAACCAGATGGCGCACGCGTTTGGGAAGCTTGGCGCGCAAGTGCAGAATGCTTTCGATGGCCTTCATCTCAAGGCGAGCCTTTGCAAACTCCAATCCCTGCGGCCCGGTTCTGGGCTGAAGCCAGGACACGATGGGCCGCACCCATTTGGGCATCCGGCGCAATGGCAGGCCTCCGGCTGCCAGTTCGGTATTGGTTTTGAATCCGGCTACCGCAGCCCGTCGTTTTCCCCTGGTCTGCAACGGCTCAAGACGAACCTCGTCGCCGATTGCGTCCAAAATGGCTTGTCCACGTGCATTGCGAACGATCAGCCACTGATCCCCCTGCCCCGCCATGTAGCCAACGGTGATGTCGGCCAGTGCGTTGGTGTAGTCGACACATGTTCGGCAAGTCAGCGGAAAGAAATCAGCCGGCAGATCTGAAAGAGGCAGCTGCAGGAACGGAATCAGCCGCTGACCACCATCGTCAAACCGCAACTCAACCTTGTAGTCAGCCCGGAACTCGCAATAGCTCACAGTCTCCGGGTGGTCTGTCAGAACGCTGAGGAAATGATGAAAGTTCTCGGTGGTCGTATTGTCCGAACACGGCGTTCCGATGACAACAAGCTTATCGAAGCCAAGCTCACGCTCCAAAGCCCGCAGGGCGTAGATCTGGCAAGGGATGCCCACAACGGCGATGCGCTTGTAGCCGGCGGCTTTGGCAGGCTCCAGAAGCGCGAGCAGTGGCGCGTAGCCCATGCGCATGCCACGGCACAGGGCCATATCGACGGGATCGGTCACTATAACGGGCCGGGGTTGCCATCGGTCGTCGGGATCGGGTGCCATGGCCAGCACGGCATCCACCTGCCCGACCTCAAGCAGTCTCTGGGCAAGTCGCGTGGTCAGTCCGGTCCATTGCGCACCCGCCGCAGGTTCTCGAAGCGCTGCTTTGTACATGGCCAGATGCGGCCCGAAGAAACGCTCATTCTCAACAGTTTCATCGCGGGGGGCACCATGCACCTGCTGTTCCAGCTTCGGATAGTCCGGCGCGATGAACTGGCAGGCAGAGCCGCAGGCGGAAGGGTCTTCCATCCGTGATACGCCGCAATCCGTACACATATTGCGCGCCGGAGCCGGAGCAAATGTTGGCGCAGCCACCTTGGGTCGGCCCGGATATGTGTTCAGGATCTCCATGGCAGCACGCTATCAGGTCTGGACGCTGAGCCCACCCCGGCCATAGGCTGAAGCCATGACAATTACCTATGCATTCGACGTGTACGGCACTCTGATAGACCCACTGGCGATGGCGAGCCACTTGACAACCATCGCTGAAGACAAGGCTCCCCAGATTGCCAGCCTGTGGCGGGAGAAGCAGTTGGAATACACATTCCGCCGAGGCTTGATGCGCGCGTACGTGCCGTTTGACCAGGTCACGGCTGAAGCGCTCGATTTCGCCTCCGAGTCAGCCGGTGTCTCGATGACGCGCGAGCAGAAAGGCCAGCTGCTGACACAATATCGAACGCTTGATGCCTTCCCGGATACCGCGCCAGCGCTTCAGCAACTCCGCACCAATGGCCACGCTATGTGGGCGTTCTCAAACGGCACGCCCCAAGATCTCGGCGCACTCTTGACCCATGCAGACGTATTGACCCTTCTCGACGGTGTCGTGAGCGTGAACGAAGTGCAGAGCTTCAAGCCGGATCCCGCTGTCTACGCTCGGTTTTGCGAGCGCGCAAATAGCGAGCCTGACCAGACCTGCCTGGTTTCTTCCAATCCGTTTGATGTTATCGGGGCCACCAATTGCGGCTGGCAAACGGTTTGGGTGAAACGCACGGACACGGCTCAATTCGACCCGTGGAGCGGCTTCGCGCCAGACCGGATCATTGCGTCGCTAAGAGAGCTTACTCAAACGTAATCGTGGGCGCTTGCTGGGTGTCCGCCGCGAGAGCCTCGGTAACGCCAGCTGCAATCTGAATATAGGCTTCTGCGTGCGCGCCATCCGGCTTGGCCTGAACGATCGGTTCGCCCCCGTCCGAATGGGTGCGAATTTCCATGTGCAGCGGCACTTCCCCCAGAAATGGGACGTCCAGCCGCTCTGCTTCTTCACGGGCTCCCCCATGTCCGAATATGTCGCTCCGCTCACCGCAACTTGGGCACAGGAAGTAGCTCATATTCTCGACAATACCGAGAATGGGAACCTCGACCTTCTTGAACATGTTGAGCCCCTTACGCGCGTCGATCAGCGCAATGTCCTGAGGCGTTGAGACAATGACGGAGCCCGCAAGCGGAACCTGCTGGCTCATGGTCAGTTGCGCGTCGCCAGTGCCAGGCGGCATGTCCACGACCAGCACATCGAGGGGGCCCCACTCAACTTCGCGGAGCATCTGCGTCAGAGCGGAAATGACCATTGGCCCACGCCAGATCATCGGCGCCTCTTCTGCGACGAGGAACCCCATCGACATGACCTTGAGACCATAGGCCTCCATGGGAACGAGCTGGCTGTTGCGCGCCTCCGGCTTGCCGCTGAGGCCCAGCATGCGAGGCATGGACGGGCCATAAATATCGGCATCCAATACACCCACACGCAGCCCCTGCATCTGCAAAGCCAGGGCGAGATTGACCGTTGTGGTGGACTTGCCGACACCACCTTTGCCAGACGCCACCGCGATGATCTTGCCAACTCCTGGCACGCCCGCTTTCGGTCCAGCCCCACCCGGCGCACGCCTTTGTGGCGCGGTCGAGGGACTGGGGGGTGGCGGTGTTGGCGACGGATCACCGGCCTTGCGCTCCGCTGTCATCACAGCGGTTACAGAAGCCACTCCCGGCAATGCCGAAACAGCCTTCTCTGCCGCAAGACGAACCGGCTCAAGAGCCTGAGCTTTGTCGGCTGGCACTTCCAGCGAGAATATGACTTTACCGTCGGAAACCAGAACGTTCTGAACGAGGCCGGCACTGACCACGTCGCCACCCAAGTCGGGCACGGCAACAGAGCTTAAGGCCTTGCGCACGGCGGTTTCATCAAGAGTTGGCTTGGATTTGGAAAAGGGGTTTTTCATAGCCGCTTTGTGCCCGCCCCGGTCGCCAAGTCAATGAAAACCGGTCGGTCGTCAGTGCGCGCAAAGCCGCACTACCAATTGGGAGTGTCAAACTCGCGTAGAACCCTGCGTGTCGCATCCACGACCGCCGGTTCTGTTTCGGAAAGAATGGCTGCGCGGTCGAAGCGATCAGGATCGCTGTTGACCGCCTCGCGGAGCGCCTTGCCGAAGGCCATACGCAGCTCGGTTCCTATGTTGAACTTGCAGACATGGCTGTTGGCAGCCAGATCGCGCCGCACATCGCTGGGCACGCCCGAGCCGCCGTGTATGACAAGGGGGAGATCGCCCGTGACGGCCTCTATCTCTTTGAGCCGAGCATGATCAATCTCGGCAGCCTGGCTCTGCTGGAGATGGACGTTTCCCACCGAGATGGCCATGGCGTCGACACCGGCGCGCGCCGCAAACGTCCGCGCTTCTTCCACTGTCGTGCCTTCCGACGCTTCACCAGCATCATACCCAACGAAACCAACTTCTCCCTCGATGGAAACGCCGGCCGCGTGGGCCATCTCTGCGATGTAGGCCGTTTCTTCGACATTCTGCGCAAGGGGTTTGCGGGAGCCGTCAAACATCACGGAGGTGAAGCCGCACTCAATGGCTTCACGGCACTCCTCAGCAGTGTAGCCGTGATCCAGATGCGCAACGACTGGCACCGACGCCCGCTCGCCTAAAGAGCGAAACATGGAGGCCAGAACTGGCAGAGGCGTATGCTTTCGACACCCAGGGCCAGCCTGCAAGATAACGGGCACACCCTCCGCCTCACCGGCGTGGACATAGGCGCGTGCCTCTTCCCACCCCAGCACCACCAATCCGGCCACGGCATAACCATCGCGCAGAGCGGGATCGAGCACCTGTTTCAGCGTTGCCATGGGCACGGCCGATACTCCTACTTGAACTTGGCAATCATGTCCTTGATGCCGGGGATAGTCTCTATCTGATAGGCGTGCGTTGGCTGGAAGAACTGCACGAGCGAGCGCTGGCTCAGGCCACCCAGGATCGTGAAGTAATACATCTCATAGCCCGGCAGCACCGCACAGGGATGATACCCCTTATCGATGCAGATCGTGGAACCATCGACGATGTGATAGGCATCGCCAGGCTTTCCATCCTCGCGCTGAAGCATCTGCAAACCGGAGCCGTGATTGGGCCGGAAGCGGAAGTTGTACGTC
>JBCBXA010000141.1:0-5325 GCA_039816825.1 Pseudomonadota bacterium
GGGTTGCTGGAGATACTGAGCACGCCTTCGGCAATGGCCTGCGGGATACGCTCAAAGCTCATCCACCAGCCCAGAATGCCCGCGAAGGCGATGATCACAAAGATAACCCCGGTGATCCGCGCGGTGCGCACGAGCATGCCATAGAATGCTCTGATCGTAAGCGTGCGGTAGACAAAGACGCCGATGAACAGTGCATAAGCGACGGCGATTGATGCGGCCTCAGTAGGTGTCACCACACCGCCCAGAATGCCGCCGAGGATAATCACTGGCATCAAAAGGGCTGTGATTGACGACAGGAAGGTCCGCCAAACCTCACCCAAGGTCGCACCGCGCGCGGCTTTGGGAAGATTTTGGCGCTTTCCGCCAATGATGATGACGCCCATACAAACCAGGCAGATGACCAGACCTGGCAAGATGCCGGCGGCGAACAAACCACCGATGGAGACCCCCATCAGCGAACCATAGACCACCATCAATCCAGATGGCGGGATGGTCGGGCCAATGATGGATCCCGCCGCCGTGACCGCACAGGCATAGTCGCGGCTGTAACCCTCTTTCACCATCGCTGGCACAAGCGTTCTGCCAAATGCCGCAGCATCTGCCGTCGCAGACCCCGTCAGCCCCGCAAAGAACACAGAGGCCAGCATATTTGTGTGGGCGAGCCCGCCGCGAAATCGGCCAACCAGCACCTGCGCGAGCTTCACAAGCCGGTCCGTGATCCCGATCCCGTTCATCACCTCTCCGGCAAGGATAAAGAACGGCATCGCGAGGAAGGGAAAGATGTTCAGCCCGTTGAAAATCTTGCTCGGCCCGATGGCGACAAAGTTCATGCCCCCCATGCCAAGAAGCCCAACGACGCCCGCCATGCCGATAGCAAAGCCTATTGGCATGCCAAACAGGATTAAGAGGACAAAGGTTGCCGCAACAATCATGGCGCAACCTCAGTGTCATCCAACTGCGTGCCCCAATCGCGCACCATCGCCAGAAGCAGCTGCACCACAGCCAGAGCGGCAGCAACTGGGATCGCCCAATAGAAAGGAGCAAGCGTCGCGCCGAAAATCATGGCTTGGCGGTTTGAACCACTCTGCGCAAAACCAATCCCGAACCAAAAGACGTAAAAGAAGAGCCCAATGGCGAGGACATCCATAAATATAAGGATGATGTGACGCAGCCGAGCAGGCAACGCGCTGATCAAAGCCGTAAGACCAATGTGCTCACGCCGCGCAATTCCGGAAGACACGGCCAACAACGCAGCCCAGATCATAAGGTATCGAGCGAGGGTTTCCGGCCACGGTAGTTGCCAACCAAACCAATAACGGTCCATGACGCCGATCCAGACATCAACGACCAAAGCCACCATAAGCAAAGCCACCATGGCTTCGGTGATCGTATTAATCCTATGACCCAGTTTCGCTGCTAGCGATATTGTCACCGCATCCTCCCAGATGAAACTGTGGTAGATATTGCTCGCCATTTCCGATCAGAGTCAAACATTTTTCGGTATAAAATTACATTATAGGCCCTAATCAGACTAATTTCACTCTTATTTGACCCATTTTTGTAATTGGAATACAATTCCGCATGGATGATCGAAGCCCGGCAAACGCAACGCAACCGCTGAACCCGCAAGTTGCGATCGATGTTATCTCCAATCTGAATGAACGCGCATCGAGCCTCCCAAACCGGGAGAAGAAGGTGGCTAGCTATGTAATCGACAACCTGGAAGCTGTGACGTCCATGAGCATCGCCGATCTAGCAAAGGCATGTGAAGTCAGTTCACCCACAGTGGTGCGGTTTTGCCGTTCCATGGGGTGCGACGGGTATCGCGAATTCAAAATGAGGCTTGCGCAAAATCTAGCTGTCAGCCTCCAGTATATGGTTGTGGAGGCACGCGAGAGTCATCCATCTTCAGCGGGTAATGTTGATCAAATCATTGGCGCGCTTTCAGCCACTGTTAACGTGATGCGCAGGCAACTCAGCAATCAAGCACTGGCGGAGGCAAAGGAAGCCATTGCGGAAGCACGCAGCGTCTTGGTAGGGGGAATAGGTGGCGGATCGTCCATGCTGGCCGAGGAAACTGCAAACAGGCTGTTTCGTCTTGGCATCCCAGCCATTGCGATCAACGACAGCTATCTTCTGCAAATGCGAGCCGCCACACTTCAGCCGACCGACGTGCTACTGCTTATCTCGGCAAGTGGAGAAGCAGACGAGATCGTCACCGCCGCCGAGATTGGGAACGGATATGGCGCCACAACTGTCGCGATTTCGAGAAAAGGCAGCCGGTTAGTGCAGCTTGCTTCGACGGCGATTGAGGTTAATCTGCCGGAAGACCCCGACATACATAAACCAACTGCTTCACGATACGCTTTTCTTGTGATCATCGACGCTCTGGCGATGTCCATCGCGCAACGCGATGCAAAGCGCACGACAGAGAACCTTCGCCGCATACGCGCTTCGCTGACAGCATATCATGGCAGAACCGGACCGCAGCCGTTGGGGGACTGATCGCACCGAATGATATGTTTGAGGCGCCGAAGCCTTTTATGTTTGGGATCGGTAGTGAGGCATTTGCTCTGCTCTTCGATAACGGGATCGAACTAGGTTAGAGTTTTCAGCGTCCGCTGATCCCGTAACTTCGGGACAAATCTATCCAAGTCGGTGGACCACTTTCGTGGGGCTAACTCCCAACAGATTGGCGACTTCTCCGGCAGAATGGACAACTGGCACTTCGGCAAAGACTGGCTATCGGTTGGGTCGAAAATGCGGACCGATGGTGACCTGATGCTCTTGCTCTGACACCTGAATTCCCCCAACGAATGGAGGGAAGTCGGAGCTCAGGTCAATGTAAAGAAGCCGAATCTCCAGTCCGCTCGAGGCATTTCACCTTAGCTCCAAGCAACGCCTCGATGTATTGCTTGAGTTCGCCTGAGCTTTGATCATCTTTAAGTTTGGTTATGGGATGAACATAGATCGTAGTAGTGCGTTGTCCGCGCTTTTTGATCTGCAGCTTGTACTCGACCCAACTTGGAGGGCAAGCGATAGGATTTCGATGAAGAGCCCTTCGACAGGCATCTAGAGAGGTGTAAGCACTTGGATTTGAATGAAAAGCAAGACTCGGTGAGGTAAACAGTACCTGGGTCGGGCGGGACACTTCATTTGGATTTTCCAAAATTGAAACTTTACACCCCAAACGCGCTTCTAAGAACCTTTGAGGATCAAAGCTCGCTTCCGAAATAGAAAGCGTAAAGAAGGTGTTCCTGTGTTGTGCGCCCTCGCAGATGTAGTCAAATCTTCTGATAGCCGAGGGTATGACACAATTGCTGCAATCTCTATAGGAATACTTATCTATAGGGGTTGAAGGTGTGGTGTCATAACTTAAAGCGGTCTCAACCCACCAAGATCCATTTTTGCTTACACGCACCCCACTACAAGCAGCGGTGGCTTTATAGTTTTCGTTAGGATTATTTTTCAGTCAGGATATATCTTGTTTCGTACCAGAAATCTTGAGCTGATCTTCTTGGCTCGTTGAAAAACCACCCTTCAGCAAAAGCGGACCCCGCCTTTCCAGATTGAAATCGTTCCAGTCAACCACGGCATCGACCGGGCGCGGCAGGGCCCAGTCCGTTAGAACAACTATCTCAGCAGGCGTATCACCGCGCCTAATTGGACGCAGCCTGCCAATCTGCTGAATCAGGTTCCCCACAATGTGTTGATCGGCAAGTTCATTTACGAGCGCATTTGGATGATTTGGCTTGTCCATTGCCACGAAGGTACCATCCTTGAGGGGCTGCCCAACCTTTGAGAGGGGGATGCTAACATTACCGTTTGTCTTCCTTTGGATTGGTGAAACGTACTCTCCGGATAACACCCCTGCTTGGTGCTCTAGCGCATCGACACCAGGATTCATGTTAGCTGTGATGATGAGCGCGTGGTGATTTTTCCAATCGTTACGGCCGGCAATTCTACCAGCAGTTTCGATATCGAGGTTGGACGGCAGTATGATTGGGCGATTTACACCACTCAACCGGCTTTTCTCCGGCCAGATCCGATCTATCATTGACTTCTGCGGAATCCAGAGAACACGTCCTTGATGAGCTCTGGTGGCTGTAAAAATGCGGACTGCATTTAGGATATCGTGGAAGTGTTGGGGCAAGCTTCCGTTGGCAGTGCTGGCGAGCTGGTATTTTCTGTTAGGCGCATTCTTTACTAAGGTTACGCTAACATTTTTCGCGTCCTCCACACGCAAATCTAATCCGCATTCAACCGCCCTGCCCAACACACTAGACTGAACTCTGGCGGCTGGTGGATATGCATCAAGAACCGTGACCGCGGCCTTCGCAGTCCAGCAACTGGAGGCACTTCTGAACGGATAAAATGCAATCGCAGGGCATCTTTCTCTTTGTAAAGAGCAATACCTACTCTCAATAAACAGCCTTCCGGACGCTCTGTCTTTCAATTCGACTATTGTTCTTTTAATCTCGCGCAAAATTTCTAGGCGGGTGATATGTTCCGATAGGGATTTACAAATATCGGCTGCTTCATCAAGTTTGTCGCCAAAAGTATGGCTTGGGATAGATCTTCTACTTCTCTCTCTGTGATATTCAATTGCAACGTCTAAGCGCGCCGCGACATAGGCCGTTTGATCTCCCAAACGAGCGTTGTCGCCAAGTGTCGCCATGATCGTTCTTTGCGAGAAGGGGCCGAGGTTGTCAGTGTTAACCAAAGTGCGGATTTGAGCCCATAAACGCAGTGTTTCATTTCTGTTCAAGTCATTAGGAGATGTGGACCTTCTTATCAGGGCACCATCTCTACTGGTGGAGTAGTGATCTGGAAGACCGTCTATTTGGTGTTCGAAACAAAGCTCAACATTTCCCATGGAGCCTTTCCAGAAGCTCTCATCAATGAAAGTAGCTCTAGGGTTTACTTGCAATCCATTGCGGTGCGAGAAGCGCAGGCTAGAGCGATATTGCAAGGAAGCCGACGCCAATCCCCAGACGGCCGGAGGTTCTTTAACTTGTTCCCAAAACTTACAAGTGGGCTTCGAGCCGCCGGGATAATGAGGGCAATTTGGGACTCGCCGAGGTGCCCCGTCGTCATCTGGCTCTGTTCTCGAGCACAAAGCCTGCTGAGGACTCATTTTTGCGCGAATGATTTTTTGGAAGTCTGAATTTTCGCCTTTGTTCAGCTCGCACATGCCGGCGTAGGACATTCCATAAAAAACTCTTGCATCAACTCCTGCCTTTTTAAGATCTGCAACCGTTTCCTCGACCCGCTTATATGTCCTTCCCCCCTAGAACTGGGCCATTACATTGGCGGCGAGAGGGG
>JBCBXA010000142.1:0-5193 GCA_039816825.1 Pseudomonadota bacterium
ATGCCGAAGAACAAGAAGCCGATCAGCAGACCGCATCCTCGTCCTACGTGCCCGCCGATCCGAAAGACGACGTGCAGCTTGCGTTCGCTATGGATCTGCTGCGCGGCGACAAAACCGATCCAAACTTCCCGCCCAATGAGGACATCCCCGTTCCCAACTGATCGGGCATTGTGATAATGGATTTCAGAAGGGCCGCGCTGCGGCCCTTTTCATATTTTGGAAACCATAATCTCCGCGAAAAGCAATTGGTAAACAAATGGCAATAGCCTGCGGGTCGGCGCGCGAATCGGCGCGAGACCAACCGTTGAGCTGGCCATGGATGAACTTCACAAACCTGTTGAGCCCCCCGCCCGACCTGCGGGCCGCCCGTTTGGCCGACATCTGCTCAAATGGACCGGTATCGCCACGGCCGCAGCAGCGATCATGCTCTTCTCCTGGATCGTGCTGACTGATGATCCTCACGGCGGCGAGCCAATGATGGTGGCCATGGTGGACGACATTCAGAACACGTTCGACGTGAGGGATGTGGCCGTCCTTCAAATCACGGAAGGCGAAGAACTGCCCGAGGGGCTTGTGCTGGGTGAAAACATGGACGCAGGCGCGGCAGACCGGCGCCCGACGGACATCGCCACCCTCACCGAACTTGTGCCAGGCCAGGATACCGTTCCGACCAATGATGACATCATCATCCGCCAAGTGGACGGAAGCGGCAGCGATATTGAACCCAGACTGAGCCATCTTCCTGACCCTGCTCTGGTGGACAGCACGGTGTATGGTGACCTGCCCCAACGGGCGGCTGACGGCACGACGCCGCTGGATAGCTACAAGCGGCCACTCGGTGCCTCCGGGGGCTTTGGCACCGCACGTGTCGCCATTGTTGTAGGCGGTCTTGGCCTCAGCCAGACCGGCACGGAAGACGCGATCGAACGCCTTCCCGGCTCAGTGACGCTGGCTTTTGCGCCTTATGGCAATTCACTCCAGCGTTGGGTTGAGCGCGCACGCCGCAGTGGCCACGAGCTGCTGATACAGGCTCCCCTCGAACCCTTTGATTATCCCATCAATGACCCCGGGCCGCACACACTGCGGGTCGATATCGATCAGGCTGAGAATCGCAAACGACTGCACTGGATCCTGGGGCGTATCAGCAATTATGTCGGCGTGATGAACTTTATGGGCGGGCGCTTCGCGGCCAACCGAACAGCCATGCAGGGCTTCCTGCAGGAACTGAACACGCGGGGCCTCATGTATCTTGACGACGGGTCCGCGCTTCGCAGTGAGGCAGCCGGTCTGGCGGCGTCCATGAACATGCCATTTGTAAAGTCAGGCCTGCTGCTGGACGCAAACCCGGAAGCCGACGCGGTTCAGGCTCAACTCCTGAAATTGGAACAGGCGGCGCGCGAAAATGGCGTTGCCATCGCCACGGCATCAGCCTACCCGGCTTCCGTACGTCGCATCGCCGAGTGGGTGCGAAATGCTGAGCGCAAGGGGATTGATGTGGTACCAATTTCTGCGCTTGCAGCACCATCAGGAGATGGCACTACGCAGGTCGGGCAACGGTAGCGGATATGGGTAAGAAGACTGCATCTGCCGACCGGCAACGTGAGATCGAACGCCTCAAAAAGAAACTTGGCTATCGACGTTGCGCAGGCGTCGCTCTCTTCAACCGCCAGGGCAAGATATGGCTTGGTCACCGCAAGAAGAACAGCGAAAGCCACGGGCCGGACCTGTGGCAGCTACCCCAGGGCGGCATCGATGCGGGCGAAAAGCCCCTGGCGGCAGCAAAAAGGGAATTGTGGGAGGAGACCGGGGTCACCCACGCGCGCAAACTCGAAAAATGTCGCCACTGGCTGAAATATGACCTTCCAGACGACATCCTAGGCAAGGGCCTGAAGGGGAAATATCGGGGGCAAAAACAGGCTTGGTATGCCTTTCTCTTCGACGGAGATGACAGCGAGATCAATATTTCCCATCCGCCAAAAGGTGCTCCAGTCGAATTCGATGACTGGAGATGGGCAGAGCTGCCCGAGATCACCGACCAGATCGTTCACTTCAAAAAGCCCGTCTATGAAGAACTGGTGCGTCAGTTTGGGCACCTGCCAGAGGCGATACGTCGAGGCGATTTCGACTAAAAAGCCGCCGCTGCAACTGGCAGAGGCGGCTTCAACCGACGTACAGTGTCAGCGTGTCAGGTTAGGATGCAGCCTTACGGCCCAGGCCCATTTGCTTGGCGAGCTTGGAGCGCTGCTTGGCGTAGTTTGGTGCAACCATGGGGTAGTCGGCGGGAAGACCCCAGCGCTCACGATACTGTTCAGGCGACAGATCGTAATGCGTTTTCAGGTGCCGTTTCAGCGACTTGAACGGCTTACCATCTTCAAGGCAGATCAGATAATCATCCGTGATCGACTTGCGAATGGACACGGCCGGTTTCGGCTTCTCAGCGGGTGGAGCGGGTGGTTCACCAGCAGCGCCATCCAGCGCTTTGTACACAGCTTGAATGAACTCCGGCACTTCCGCAGCGGGAAGTATGTTGTTGCTCACATATGCGGACACGACGTCAGACGTCAGGTCCAGCAGCGCTTGGCTGTTATCGTTATTTTCGTTTTCCAAGACAAACCTCAATTCATCGAAAGTAGACAAAGCAGGAACAAAAACAAATTTATCCTGCGACGCGCTGTCGTCTGCCAGAGAAATGGGGCCAAAGCAAAGCAATAGTCATGATACTCGATAACAACTTCCGTGAAATGGATTATATCAAGTTAACTAGCGTTACCGGGTCAAGTATTATCGTGGCCGCCGAGGTCATCGACCACCGATCCGTCCCACATTCGTATGCCAACCGTGTAGGCAACCCGCGCCAGCAAATGAGCTGCAATCGGAGCTGTCAGCAGGAAAAAAGCAATGCCTGCCAGCGCTCTTGTCGCCACACCAACGTCAGGCGCCAGGATGGCCAGAGCCAGCAGAATGGCACCCGAACCCACAGTGCCGGCCTTCGAGGCAGCATGCATGCGGGAATAGACATCGGGGAAACGCAGGATGCCCACAGCGGCCAGCAGTGAGAAGATGGCGCCGCCAATGACCAGAAGCCCGGCAATGATCTGAAGAATACCGAGGATCATCTCTGCGCCTCCGGCTCATTGCCAGCAACGGGCGAAGAGGCATCCTCAGTCTCGCCGCGGTGCAGAATGAAACGCGCGAACGCAACCGTTGCCAGAAAGCCGACCAGACCCAGCGCGATGGCAATGTCCACATAGAGCGTGAAACCGGTACGCAGACCAATCAAAGCGATGAAACCGATGGCAATGCCGACAAGCAGATCAAGGGCCAGAATCCGATCCACAATCGTCGGGCCGATGATCACTCTGATCGTCCCCACAAAGAAGGCAATTGATATGATGATGAGACCAGCATCCAAGCACCAGAACAGAAATTCCTGGCCGAAGGTGACCGTGTGAGCAGGATCGTCGATCATCGGAATGCCTCCATGATCTTGCGTTCGAAGCCTTCCGCTATGTTGCGTCGCTCCTCATCAGGGTCACTGGCGTCCAGGGCGTGGATGTAGAGGGTGGAGCGATCGTCCGACACATCCACCGACAGGGTGCCGGGAGTCAGCGTGATCATGTTGGCAAGCAACGTGATTTCGAAGTCCCGATCCACCTGGAGCGGGTACGCAAAAATGCCTGGCGCGAGCTTCATGTCGCCGCTGCAAACCAGAACGGCGACCGCCCACGCGGACATGACCAGTTCTTTCAGGAACAGAATGAAGAGAGACAGGATACGCCGTGTGCGGGTGAAATAGCCCTCAGTCGCAACCTGTCCCCGGATCAGCCACAAGCCAGCCGATCCCAGCGCAAAGCCCAGCGCGAGATTGATGAGCGAGAAAGACCCGCTGACGAAGCCCCATGCGACCGCCAGCAATATGTTGATGAGAAACATCTAGCGAACCTCCATGCTGGCAGGAGTTGACGACAACGGAGCTGACATGCCCAGCTCCATACCCAACTCCATGGGCTGCACCACGGGTGGTCCCGCCGGCAAGACGGAGTCCACATAAGGCTGGGTGTTCAGCAGGCCGTCGGCTGCGCCATCGGTCAGGGAGAACAGAGGCCCGGCAAAAATGCCCAGGGCAATCGTACCCGCTACAAGAGTGGTCAGCGAAAACACCGTGCGGCGTGAGACGAGCTCAGCCTGGCCGCCAGCGCCTATGTGAGCGACTTCTGCCTTGCCATCCTCTGTGCCCTCGGGGCCGCCACGCCAGAACGCATGAGCCCAAACGCGGCCAAGGGCGATGGTGACGAGAAAGCCGGCAAGCAGGATCGACGCGACCAGCCAGCCATGGCCGCCCTCAAGCCCGGCGCGGACCAGCGCCAGCTTTGGCCAGAAACCAGAGAAAGGCGGCAGGCCGGCGACCGCAAAGACCAGAACCAGGAACAGAGCCGAGAAAAGCGGTCGCACAGCGTAGATGCCACCCATGCGCTGCATGGCGTGGGAGCCTGTGAGGGCAATGGCCAGGCCCAAAGCCATATAGAGAGCGGTCATTGTGACCATGGAATGCACGGCATAGGCCATGGTCGCTGACAGAGAGGGCCCCGTGTTCATAGCCATGCCCGCCAGCATCATGCCGATACCAGAGATCACCGTGTAGCCCGCCAGCTTGCGCACATCGGATTGGGCGAGCGCGCCAAAACCGGCAAGCACCATGGTGAGTGCAGCGATCAGAGCGACGACATCGAAGAAAGTCTGCGACGTGGCTATGACCGCGCCGAAGACGAAGGATAGCGAGCGCACCAGCGCGTAAAGGCCAACCTTGGTCAGAAGGCCCGCGAACAGCGCCTGCACCACGACGCGGGGCGTGTGATAGGAGGCCGGCAGCCAGAAGTTCACCGGGAAGGCAGCGGCCTTCATGCCGAATGCAATCAGGAAGAGCGCCGAGATGGTGAAGAGCGGCGCACCGCCCTCGCCCGCTTCAACATAGGCGGCGGCGCGCGTCATCAGATCGGCCATGTTGAGCGTACCGAAGACGCCGTAGGTTAGGCCGGCGGCGATGAGGAACAGTGTGGTCGCAATGAGATTGAGGAAGGCGTACTTGATCGCGCCATCAAGCTGCAGGCGTTCGGAATGTTTATTCTGGGCTCCGAACGAGGAAATCAGCAGGACCTCGAACCAGACGTAGAGGTTGAACAGATCGCCGATGAG
>JBCBXA010000143.1:0-5077 GCA_039816825.1 Pseudomonadota bacterium
TCAGAGGGCTGAAGCCACCTATGGCGAACTGTCCGGAGGTGTGTTTGCCAACAAGGCCCTGCGTTACGTGCAGGCCATGCGCTTGTCTCGGGTCAATATTTTCCGCTTCTCAAATCCATTTTGCGCTTGTTGCCAGGACAAGCTTACAGAGCATGAGCGACTGTTCATCAGTGCGCTTGGCTGCGTTCGTGACGAGGCATGGTCTGAAGCCAGCACCCACGCCATGATCCTGTGCGAAGGTCACTCGACCAGCGCCATGCTGGATGCGGCAGAGCGGCTGTGCGACTGGTACAATGACTTGGAGTAGTCTTGATAATCTGTCGAACCCGGGCGGCGTTGCGCGATGCCAACAGACTTTCAGTTGCCGCCTGAGCGCTTGATGCTCCAAATCATAAAGCCTGCCAGCCCAAAGGCAGCAACGACGTTCCATCCGGCAAAACTCAGGCCGAGGAAACGACCGGCCGCTTCATCGCAGGCGGGTGGGCGAGTGGCTTCCAGGGAGCTGAAGAGGTCGTTGGCATCATTGGACGTGAACGTTCCACCGACGCCGCAACTTTCCGGGCCGGGCCACAAGCCCCATTCGACGCCGGAATGGTAGATCCCGATCAAACCGCTGACGGCAATGATGAGAGCGCCCAGCTTCATCACAGCGCGCAACGCATTCGGTGGCAGGGTTTGCGCGGTTGCCAATGCCCCCACACCGATTAACAGTGGCCCTGCGATGTAGTAGGGGATGCGCTGCCAGAGGCAGACCTGACACGGGATGTATCCGATCAGTTGAAACACCCACGCGCCTCCCACGATTGCTAGGGCAGCAAAGCCGGAGGCCAGTGCGAGGTAAGAAATGTTGGCGGACAGGCGATCAATCAGCAAGTTCATGGCTTGGCCTATGGCATAGCTTTGGGCGGAAAGCAGGTCAAAAATGCTTGTCCGGTCCCTTGCCTAGATCGACTGTTGATTCACACGTGCCGATAGCTGTTCAGCCGTTTCCACTCTCTCCGAATAGCGGTCGATCAGATAGTCGGCATGCCCCCTTGTAAGGTGGGTGAACTTGATCAGTTCCTCCATCACGTCGACGACGCGATTATAGTAGGGCGACGGCTTCATCCGGTCATCATCTCCAAACTCGGCCCATGCCTTGGGAACAGATGACTGATTGGGAATGGTGATCATCCGCATCCAGCGCCCGAGAATGCGCAACTGATTGACGGTATTGAAGCTTTGCGACCCTCCGCAAACCTGCATGAGCGCCAGCGTTCGGCCTTGCGTCGGGCGTACGCCGCCGATGGGAGCGAGGGGCAGCCAGTCGATCTGGGCCTTCATGATGCCGGTCATGGCCCCGTGCCGCTCTGGTGAACACCAGACCTGCGCTTCAGACCAGAGAGACAGCCGGCGCAGTTCCTGAACTTTCTCATGACTGTCTGGAGCGCCATCCGGCAACGGCAGACCCGTCGGGTCGAAGATCCTCACTTCAGCCCCGAGTCGCTCGAGGATGCGAGCGGCTTCTTCCGTCAGAAGACGGGAGAAAGATCGCTTCCTCAGCGATCCGTAGAGCATGAGCACGCGTGGCGGATGATCTTTGCCGTGAGCGCCCGCTAAGCGCTCAATGTCGGGCTGGTGGAACTGCTCATCCACTACACTAGGCGTTTCGGTCATGGGGCGACGACCTTCTCGCCATCCTCCTTGGTGAAGCTGGTCCCGGAGGCCACATCCAGGAGCGGGAACACGGCTTCAGACGGGCGACACAGCGCGACGCCTTTTTTGGTGCAGACGATCGGTCTGTTCACAAGCACTGGGTGCTCCAGCATGGCGTCCAATATGGTTTCGTCGCTCACACTGGGGTCCGTGAGGCCAAGCTCTTCGGCGGGCGATTTGGTGGTGCGGAGCGCGGTGCGTGGTGTGAGGTCTGCAGCCGCGAACAGCGCCTGGAGTTGCGGCCTGGTCCAACCGGTCTTGAGATATTCGATGACGATCGGTTCTCCCGCGAAGCCGCGAATGATCTCCAGCACATTGCGGGATGTTCCGCATGCGGGGTTGTGGTGGATGACGATGCTCATCTGATTATCCTTGAGAGGGGTTTGGGGCCTGCTTGTCGGCAAGCTGCCAGTTGCAATAGGCGAGGGCGATCAAGGCTGCGACCAGTTGCGCGGCGATGAAGAGGGGAACATCCATGGGCCGGATGCCTGCGAAAGTGTCCGACAGACCGCGCGCAATAGTCACTGCCGGGTTCGCGAAGGAAGTTGATGCCGTGAACCAATAGGCAGCGGTGATGTAGAGTCCCACAGCCATGGGTACCGCAGAGGCGCGCGCCTTTAGTGTAGCGAGAATCGTAACGATCAGCCCGAACGTCGCAACGCCCTCGGCAAACCATTGCGGACCGCCGGTGCGGGCTTTCATGGAGAATTGAAACAGAGTTTCGTCGAACATCATATGGGCTGCCCAGACCCCAGCGATGCCACCGGCGATTTGCACGCCGGTGTAAGCGAGGGCGGCAACCGCTGTGATGTCGCGCTTCAGCAGGAAAACCAATGTTACCGCCGGGTTGAAGTGCGCGCCTGAAATGGGGCCCAGCATGGTGATCAGGACCACCAAGATGGCCCCTGTGGGAATTGTGTTCCCAAGCAGCGCGATGGCCACATTTCCGCCAGCCAGCGTTTCCGCCATGATGCCGGAGCCCACGACGGTCGCTAGTAGGAAAGCCGTGCCGACGAATTCTGCGCCGAGCTTTTGGGAGAGATTGTCTTGCATGGATCTTCTTTTTGTGGCTCAGCAGGCGCAGGCCAGCTCCTCGATAATGGGCTGGCAGAGTTCAGCGCGTCCGCCACAGCAATCTTCCATGAGGAAGGACAGAAGGTCTCGCAGGCCCTCCATATTGGCAAAGTAGCGAATGGCGCGTCCTTCCCGCTGATTGCGCAGAAGGCCGGCCTGAACCAGCCGGGAAAGATTTGTCGACATGGTGTTCTGGCGCACATTCAGCGCGTCTGAGATGGCGCCCGCCTGCATGCCTTCGCTGCCCGCTTTGATGAGCAGGCGGAACACACCCAGCCGGGTTGGCTGGCTCAGTGCAGCAAAGGCGTCAATGGCTTGTTTTGCATCCATATATCTCGAATAATCGATATATAAGTATGAGACAAGCCCAGTGAGGTGATTGTTCCTCGTGGGCGACCTGTGGCGCGCAAACGGTTTGGTGGACCAGTGTGCTGACGCGACATCCTGCGTTGCGCGGCGTTGAATAAACTCATAGTCAGAGGCCGCTTGTTTGAAGCGCTATCGTTGGAAAGAGCCTCATGATCCTGAGTTGCGGAGAAACCCTGATTGACATGCTGCCCCGTCAGGGCAGCGCTGGCGAGCCGATCTGGATGCCGGTGCCCGGCGGGTCGCCCATGACGACCTCTGTGGCCATTCAGCGTTTGGGGCAGTCTGCAGGTCTGTATTGTGGCCTGTCGAGCGACATGTTCGGCGACCAGCTGCGGGATTGGCTTGGATCAAACGGGGTCGACATAAGCTTCAGCCCGACGCTCGATCTGCCCACCACATTGGCCTTTGTGAAGCTTGTGGATGGATCGGCGCAATATGCATTCTACGTTGAGCATACTGCCATGCAGTCTGCTGGAACTGACACATTGCCGATGCTCGGCGATGCTGTGGAGTGTGCTCACTTTGCCGGTATGGCGATGATCCCGGAGCCCTGCGGAACTGCGTTCGAAGCGCTGATGACCCGGGAATACGGCAAACGCACCATCTCCTACGATCCTAACATTCGCGAGCCCTTGATCAGTGATGAGGTTGCCTATCGCGCGCGGGTACAACGCATGCTGGCCATGGCTGATGTCATCAAACTCTCCGATGAAGATCTTGAGTGGACTGAACCTGGCGCAGATCCTGACGATTGGGCCAGCGCGCGACTGGCCGCAGGCGCCAAGCTTGTACTGGTGACACGGGGTGCTGATGGGATCGTGGGCTACACAAACGAAGCTCGGATTGAGCAAGCCGGAGTTGAAGCGGACGTCGTTGATACAGTGGGCGCTGGCGACACCGTGAACGCCGCCATGCTCGTTTGGCTTCGCCAGAACGACCTGCTTGCCAAAGGCAAGCTTAGAACGCTTACGGAGCGCGAGCTGGAAGCGCTGCTGCGGTTTGCCGCCAATGCGGCTGCGATCACTGTCAGCCGGGCGGGAGCCAACCCACCGCTTCTGAGTGAGCTCCCTGCGAGCGCTGTGTAGGTCCGTGCTTCCTCAGTGATCTGAGGGGCGCTCCAGCCGCTTCGGGGTTGCGAGCAGTCTGTCCAGTAGGATCGCGACAACGACGATTACAAACCCGGCTTCGAAGCCCAGCGACGTGTTCACCTGATTGAGGGCTCTCACGATGGGTACGCCCAGGCCGTCGGCTCCGACCAGTGCGGCGATCACCACCATGGAGAGTGAGAGCATGATGGTCTGGTTGAGGCCGGTCATAATCTGCGGGCGGGCGCTTGGCAGCTCGATGTCGAACAGCAGCTTCCGGTCCGTGGCACCGAACGCCCGACCAGCCTCCAGCTGTTCGCGAGGCGTGGACACCACTCCCAGATAGGTCAGGCGGATGGGGGCCGGCAGCACAAAAACGCATGTCGCTATCAACCCTGGCACCATGCCAATGCCAAAGAAGACGATGGCCGGGATGAGATAGACGAATGTTGGTAGGGTCTGCATCAAGTCGAGAATGGGTCTGAGCGCGCGGTAGAGACGAGGCCGGTGAGCAGCCGCTATACCTATCGGCACGCCCAGCGCCATGCAGATGATGCAGGCCGAAACGACGAGTGTGAGGGTCTCAAGTGTCTCGTCCCAGTAGCCCTGGTTGACGATGAAGAGCAGGCCAAGGGCAAAGCCGACTGCAAGCTTACATGATCGGTGCAAGGCATAGGCGAGGGCAACGATGGCAGCGATCAGCAGCAGCGCCGGGATCGCTTCAAGGACGGCCAAGATCGCTTCAATCATGCCTTCCAGAATAAGCGCCAAGCCATCGAAAAAGCCGCCAGCGTTTTCGGTCAGCCAATCGACAATGCCCGCCGCCCATTTGCCAACGGGTATCTTGTTTTCGG
>JBCBXA010000144.1:0-5046 GCA_039816825.1 Pseudomonadota bacterium
TCTAAGCCCATGACGGTCAGCGCGTCGACCTCTTCGCGCATCTTCATGGCACCGATTTCGGCCGCAATGGCGCTGGCCGATCGACCGGCCACCATGATGGCTGCGATCAGCACGGCCAGCTCGCGAAAGATCATGTAGCTCGACAGGTCTACAGCAAGCGTTTCGGCCCCGAAATCCTTCAGCTGGTAGGCCGACTGCTGTGCGATGACACCGCCCACCAGAAACGATGAGATGGCCACGACCGGCACGGCGCCAATGCCCATGCGTATGGCATGCGTGGCTATGGATCTCGGCCTGAGACCTCCCCGCCGGGCGGCAGTCAGAACCCAAAGCATCAGCGCGCCCGCGAGATCGAGCCCGCCCAACACGTCCTTGGTGCCTTTGGCCACGCGTTTTCCAAGGCCGGCAAGCGCACCAACCACCGCGTCTTCCTGAGGCGGCTCGGCGATCGAGAGACTTCTCTCCTGGCTTTTCATTCTGGACATGACCGCCGCGAGGCGCTCGGAAGACAGCAGCTCAACCGCCAGTCCGCTTTCGACCATGCGATCCCGCAGATCCTTGATCGCCCAGGCACCGCTGACGTCGAAGCTCTCGACCCGCTGTGCATCGATGGTCACGGGATGAGATTTGTCCTGCACACGATCACGCAGGCCCGCAAGATCGTCCCAGACGGCACCCAAAGTCCGCAAGGACCAGACCCCCGTCACGTGGATGCGAAAGCCGTCTGCTGAGGACTCAATGGAGATATTGGCCACGCTTCCGCCGACCGAATGGGTGGCCACCGGTTCAGAAGCGTCTGTAGATGGGATATCGATGCTGGCCATTGTCTGAAATCAACTGTCGTACACGACGACTAGGTATTCAACTCCGGTTCGACTACGACATAGCGCACTAACAAGCCAGCGGCAGGGTCATTTCACAACTCTAGCCAAATGGGTTGGTCCATCGCACGCGGGAGAAACACTCGATGATCGACATAAAGGTCTTCCGGGAGCGATGGCCGCTGAAGCAGACTTTTCGGATTGCCCGCGGAGCTAAGACAAGTGCCCATGTGCTTCGCGTTCAGCTCACAGATCCCGAAACAGGGCTGAGCGGTCAGGGTGAGTGCGTTCCCTATGCGCGATATGGCGAAAGCCTCGATGCGGTGGAAACGGCGATCCATTCACTGGCCGGGACTTTGGAAGTGGAGTCCGCGCGTGCGCGGCTGCAGAGCCTCCTGCCAAGGGGCGCGGCGCGAAATGCTCTGGACTGCGCGCTCTGGGATCTTGAAGCCAAAACATCCGGCAGGCGGGCCTATGCTTCTGCCGGTCATCGCTTTTTGGGAACGCGACAGACCTACTTTACCCTTTCCCTTTCAGACCCACAGTCCATGGCCGATCAGGCAAGGGCGAACGCTGATCACGTCACTTTGAAAATGAAGGTCGGCGACGGTGCGGGAGATGACGCGGCGCGCATTCATGCGGTGCGAGGTGCCGCCCCCACGGCGCGGATCATCGTCGACGCCAACGAAGCGTGGAGCGAGGACAACCTCATCGACATGCTGCGTCATTGCGCGCGCGCCCACATTGCCCTTGTCGAGCAGCCTCTTCCCGCGGGCTCGGACGATATTCTGGCGCACACCCCCAGACCTGTTCCGATTTGCGCAGATGAAAGCGCCCATTGCTCCAAAGACCTCCCGGGCCTTCTTGGAAAGTATGACTTCGTCAACATAAAGCTCGACAAAACCGGCGGGCTGACCGAAGGCCTCAAAATGCAAGCGGACGCAAAGGCCATGGGCTTCGGTTGCATGGTCGGCTGCATGGTCGGGACATCTCTTGCCATGGCGCCTGCCATGATCCTGGCTCAACACGCCGAGCATGTGGATCTGGATGGCCCTCTTCTGCTCGCAAGGGACCGACAGCCGACGCTGCCTTACACCACCAACACGATAGGACCGCCACCGAACGCACTCTGGGGTTAGGCCTCCATTGCACAGGTGTTAGGCCGAAAAAGCCATGCCAGTGCGTGCCAAATGCGCTATGAAAGAGCCTTCGAAACAGTTCGAGCAATACGCGATCTCTGCTAGATATCTGGCAAAAAAGGAAATTTTTGAAATGGACCAAAACTCTGTTCAGGTGTCGCCAGAGGGTGATGCGAAGTCGAGTAAGGAACTGGACGAAAACGCACTTTTTTACCATGAGTACCCCAAGCCCGGAAAGATATCGATCCAGGCAACCAAGCCCCTGGGCAACCAGCGAGATCTGGCACTGGCCTACTCCCCCGGGGTTGCAGCTCCCTGCTTAAAGATCGCGGAAGACCCGGCGGCGGCTGCGAAGTACACTTCACGCGGCAACATCGTCGCCGTGATCTCGAACGGAACTGCAGTTCTGGGCCTTGGCGCTATCGGACCATTGGCATCAAAGCCGGTGATGGAGGGCAAGGCTGTCCTCTTCAAGAAATTTGCGGACATTGATTCCATCGATCTCGAGGTGGACGAACTCAACGTCGACAAGTTCTGCGATGTCGTGGCGGCCCTTGAGCCCACCTTCGGCGGCGTCAACCTGGAAGACATCAAGGCACCCGAATGCTTTGCCATCGAAGAACAATTGCGCGAGCGCATGAATGTGCCCGTCTTCCACGATGATCAGCATGGCACTGCCATCATAGTGGCAGCGGCCATCCTCAATGGCCTTGAACTCGGCGGCAAGACTCTGGAGGATGCCAAAATCGTCGCTTCAGGCGCTGGGGCAGCATCTATTGCGTGCTTGAATCTGCTCGTTTCACTCGGGGCGAAACGCGAGAACATCACGGTTTCAGATGCGGCCGGCGTGGTCTGGAAAGGTCGAAACGACCGGATGGACCCCTACAAGGATGCCTACGCACAGGAAACCGATGCGCGTGAGCTCGCTGATGTGATGCCAGGTGCAGACGTTTTCCTTGGACTTTCGGCCGCCAATGTCCTGACCCAGGACATGGTGAAAGGCATGGCCGACAAGCCGCTCATCCTCGCATTGGCCAACCCGAACCCGGAGATCAAACCGGAGCTGGCCCGCGAAGTCAGGCCCGACGCAGTGATCTGCACAGGCCGTTCGGATTATCCCAATCAGGTCAACAACGTCCTGTGTTTCCCCTACATTTTCCGTGGGGCGCTCGACGTCGGCGCCACAACCATCAATGAGGAGATGAAGATGGCCGCGGTCCGCGCCATTGCGGGTCTCGCGCGAGAAGCGTCTTCAGACGTGGCAGCCCAAGCCTATGGGGACGTCGAAATGACGTTTGGGCCGGAATACCTGATCCCCTTCCCGTTTGATCAACGTCTGATCCTGCGGATCGCACCGGCAGTCGCAAAAGCGGCCATGGAAAGCGGCGTCGCGACGCGCCCAATCGAGGACTGGGATACATATAGAGATCGCCTGACCCGATTTATCTTCCGCTCTGGCATGCTGATGAAGCCGGTTGTCGCCGCGGCCAAACAGGCCAACAAGCGGATCGTCTTTGCCGATGGTGAAGATGAGCGGGTTCTGCGCGCCGCACAGGTCTTGCTTGAAGACGGCATCGCGCAGCCCATCCTGATTGGTCGCCCCGAAGTCATCGACGTTCGCCTGCGCCGCTATGCCCTGCCCATCAGGATTGGCGAGGACTTTGAGCTGATAAATCCAAACTCAGACCCGCGTTATCGCGACTATGTGGACCTGCTCATACAGACCGCCGGCCGAAGCGGCATGACGCCGGACGCCGCCGCACGAATGGTCAGGACCAATGGAACGGTGATCGGCGCGCTGGCGGTCAAGAGGGGCGAGGCCGACGCACTGATTTGTGGACTGGAAGGCCGGTACATCTCCAACATCCAGCACATCCGCCAAATCATTGGCAAAGCGGAGGGCGTGCAGGATTTCAGCACCCTGTCACTGTTGATCAGCCAGAAAGGGGCGCATTTCTTCACCGACAGTTACGTGACTGAAGAACCAAGCGCTGAGGAAATTGTCGAGATGACCCTGCTGGCAGCTGATTCCATCCGGCGCTTTGGCATTGAGCCAAAAGTTGCGCTGCTAAGCTACTCAAACTTTGGCTCGCGCCCGACAGCGTCCTCACGAAAGATGAAAGACGCGGTCGAGATGCTGCACGCCGCCGCGCCTGATCTGATGGTCGACGGCGAGATGCATGGGGACTCCGCACTGTCAGTCGCGCTGCGGGACAAGGTGCTGCCGAACTCGAGACTCGAGGGCACAGCCAACCTGATGGTGTTCCCAAATCTCGACGCGGCGAACATTGCCCTCAACATCACGAAGATCATGGCCGACGGTCTGCATGTGGGGCCCATGTTGCTGGGAACCGCCATGCCCGCGCACGTGCTGACCCCATCCATCACCTCGCGCGGCGTGGTGAATATGAGTGCCATCGCAGCAATGGAGGCCTCGGCGAAAGCCATGGCAAGCGGCTAGCAACAACCGGACCTCATATGCGCGATGGATACCGGGAAGGCCGCAAACCATCGCGCGTTCAGTTCATCCTGTAGTCAGGTTTTTGCTCATATATTCGTGCTAACCGAAGCCTTCAGATCGAATGTGAGCAGGCAACCAAATGCGCAACTGTGGACGGTATCAGTTCTGGCTGGCAACGCGACCGGGCGCTGCCCTGCTCGCCATGGCCAGCATCGGGCTTCTGTTTCTCGTCCTGCCGACCAGCGACACTCACGCCCAGTCCAATCAGTGCCGCGCACTCGAACGCCAACTGGCGAGCCTATCCAGCGGCGGTGGTTCTGGACGATACACAAACGCTGTTCGCCGCCAGGAAGCCGAACTGCAAAAGGCGCGGCGTCAGGTTCGTGCACGCGGATGTGGCCGGAATTCCAGGAGCAATTCCTGTAGAGCGCGCCTCAATCTGGTAGAGCGCATGGAGCGCAATCTGGTGGCGCTGCAGCGAAAGGCGAGATCGGAGCGAGGCGGATCAACAGCGCAGCGCCGTCGCATCCAGCAACAGCTCAACCGACTGAACTGCAATGCCACGCTGCGGCGTGTGCGACCGGGCAACAACACATCGCTGGTGGAACAGATTTTTGGACTGGGC
>JBCBXA010000145.1:0-4991 GCA_039816825.1 Pseudomonadota bacterium
CCTGAAAATGCGAGAGGAGATCAAGAAACAGACAATCAAAAAACGCCGGTTGCAGCACCAATCCGCTGCCGCCTAAACTCAAACAGAAACTGAACCAGAGCCTCCGTTACGAAATCGCCTCAGCATTCCGAAATACTCTGACGACGGACATGCGCGCAGCGAAAAAATCAAATTCACAGTAAGGGCTCGGTGCAGACATCCGACTGTTTTGATCGGTTGACCGGTCCCAGCCCGAAGCGGACATTGCTTTGGCAGCCCCGGTTGGCAGTCGTGCGGACAGAGCGGTCCTTGGCGATTTCTCACGGAGCGGCCGCTTTTCTCTTCTTTGGCCTATGCCGTGGACCAGCGTTGCACCTCGGAAATGGCGATGTTCACGAAGTCCTTAGCCGCGTCGATGCGGCCCGCGCGGCGATTGATTGTCTGGAGACCACCAACAACGCCCACCACGTATTTTCCGCATTTTTCGGGTTCCAAGTTTGGACGCGCATTTCCGGCACGTTGCGCGCGCTCGACGAGCCCCGCTGTCGAAGCGCCAATCCGGTCGAAATGGGCATTGACCGCGTCGCTGACGGCTTGTGATCCGATGCTGGGCAGTTCTGAGACGAGGGCCGTCATCAGGCATCCAAAACGGCGCATACTGCCTGGGTAAGGCGTCACCATCTGCTCAAGGGCAGCCACAATGGTTTCAATGCGGTCGCTGTCGTCCATGATACGCGCCACATAGGTTTCCATTTCCTCGCGATACGCCGCGAGGGCTTCGAGCAAGAGCTGCTCTTTGCCGCCAAAATCGGTGCGGAGGGCGAAGCTTCCTAAGCCTGTTTGCGCTTCGATGGCGCGGACGCCGAGCGCTTGGTAGCCATGCTCCCAAAAGGCATCTTTTGCCTTCAGGATCACTTCGTCACGGTCGTAACTTTTGGGTCGTGCCATCAGAGCGCCTCCAAAGATTTTGATAGATGCGCGGAAAGACCTTTTCCAGTCACGCGCGCGCCGTGGCATGGCAAAAGGTGGGTAAGTTCAATTCGCGCAAAAAGTGGCTTGGCCCAGTTACGGTAAACCTCCGCATCTTTGAGGCACATCGTTTTGAAACTCCCGCGCGGGCTGGCCTCAGACGGTGGCAGCCCGTCGTCTTTTGCCGGGGCGCCAAACGCGTCGCAGACGATCAGACCGACCGCCCCCGCGCTGGTAATTTCAACCCATACCTCTTGCGCCTTCAGCCCCTGAGGTTGGTGAAGACGGACACCGTCGGGCAGGGCGGGCATAAGATCCTGCACATCTTCGGAGCTGAAACTCGTTTGTTTTTCCAGCCTTCTGTGTGCCCCAATCGGCGCGTAAAGCGGCAGGCCGGGGAAAGCCTCCAGATACTCGGTCAGCGCGAGGTGATGAAAGTGGTTTGGGGCGATTATGGCCGAAACCCCTCCAAGCGCCGTCATTCGTTCAATGGCGCCTGGGGTGAGCCCTGTCACGGGGCTGTACAGCGCCAGTCCGCCGTCCCTTAGCTTGATTGCTGCCATTGCCGCCGCACCGCGTCTGGCGCGATAGACACCTTCCATATCAGGAATGGGCTCTAAAGGGAGCAAGGGTTTTCTGGGCGGCATAGCAAGTCCTTCAAACGGTGTTGACAGCATTTCACTGCGTGTGTAGTGATTCATTCACTACAACTGCTTTGAAACATAGCTCGCCCTTCTCAGTTTGTCGAGTGGCTAGCAAAACCAGGAGTTAACTCTATGAAACTAACGGAAATGTCTCGCCGAACTGCGCTTGGCCTGACGGGCGCGCTCTTTATGGGCGCCAGCCTCCCGCTCACCGCTCTGGCTGACGGTCATGCGGATCATCTGGCATCGCTTGATCGTGTTGAATTGGACGGCAATACGCTGGCCTACCTGGATGTCGGCGCCTCTGGCGCACCGGCTGTGATGTTGATCCACGGTATCCCAACATCATCCTACCTGTTCCGCGATGTCGCCCCTCGGATCGCCGCCGCTGGGTACCGCGTTATCGCACCTGACCTGATGGGGTTCGGTGCCTCTGACAAGCCTGCCGACCCAGCCGCCTACGCAACGGAGGCCCGAAGCGCGCGGCTCTTTGCGCTAGCCGATCATCTGGGCGTCGAGGATTTTGCGATTGTCTTGCACGACGTCGGGGGCATCACCGGCTGGCAGATGGTCCTAGACGCGCCCGACCGTTTGACCGCAGTGGTTGCAACCAACACAATCGTGGGACTTGCAGGCGTCACACCTGCACCAGCGGTCATGCAGATCATGGGGCAACAGGCCACGCCGCAAGAGGTCTTCGCGCCGATGGCCGCACCGGAGGGCGCAGAAGACTTGGCGTTGATGTGGTTAGAGCAAGGCTGGTTTGGCCCGGGCTCTGTCCCTGCCAGCGAAACCGCCGTTTATGCCGCTGATATCGAGGGCGCGAATGTAGTCTACGAGACGTTTTTCGCGCAGGCCGTGCCCGCCTTCATGATGGGCGAAGAGGCCCGCAATGCAGCGCTGGCCGCCTACGCAGGCCCCACCGCAATCATCTTTGGTGAACAAGACGCCTACTTTGATGCAGACGTTGTGATTGGCGACTTGCAAGCGCGTTTGGGCACGCCGGACGCCAACATCACCCGCATCCCCGACGCTGGTCACTACCTGCAGGCCCATGCGCCTGAGGCGTATGTGAACGCCTTGACCAGCTTCCTCGATGCAGAACTCGCCGAATAGGCATCCCCAAAACCCATCCGCAAACAGGAGAACGACAATGGCAAAAGTGACCACAAAACGCACGATCGATGCGTCCGCAGAAGACGTCTGGGCCAGCTTGGACGATTATGGCGGGATCGCGAAGTGGAACGAAAACCTTGCAGCATCCCGCATCCTGCCCGGAAGCGTGGAAACCGGGCTTGGTGCAAAGCGGCAGTGTGACTTGAAGGCCGATGGCAGCGAATATCTGCGCGAGACCATCAATGTGTATGTGCCCGGTCGCAAACTGGGTCTGGTGATTGATGACACGACGATGCCCATGAAAGGCGCGACCTGCCTCTTTGAAGTCCGCGCCCTTGGGAACAACAAAAGCGAGATCTCCTTCACCATGGATTTCAAGCCGCCGATGGGCATCATTGGCCAGCTTATGCTACCGATGATGAAGCCCATGCTGCGGGGCAAAATGGCTAAGGCCCTAGAGGGCAACGCCAAATACGTCACGCGCAACGCCTTCTCCCACGCGTAACGCTTGGTTGGCGCGGCTCCGACCGCGCCACTCCCCTTCTCTTCGAAAAGGATAGATCATGAACCGCGTGGTCCGATTTGCCACGCCGGACGGTCCTGCTGCGCTCGACATCCGGCAAGAAACTATCCCAACCCCGTCTTCCGGCGAGGTGTGTGTCACCATAGAAGCCGCCGGTTTGAACCGGTCCGAGTGGCTGTATTCGCGCGGTGAATACCTCTTTGAGCCGCCAAAAGACGCGTTGATCGGCGCAGAGGCAACCGGTCGGGTGCAGGCCGTTGGCCCGGACGTCACGGGGTTTGCTGTCGGCGATGCCGTTTGCATTCTGCCAAGCTTCCGCGTCGACCACTACGGCGTTCTGGCAGAGCACGCGCTTGTGCCCGCCACATCGGTTATCCCCCGCCCCAAAGGGTTGGACCCTATCCAGGCGGCGGCCGTGTGGATGGGGTTTGCAACGGCCTATGGTGGGCTGGTCACGTATGGCGGCCTGCGCCTGGGCAAAGACCAGCGCGTGCTGATCTCGGCCGCGGCATCCTCGATTGGCATTCCTGCGATTCAGATTGCCAAAGACCACGGGGCCTATGTGATCGCCACCACACGATCGGCGGACAAACGCGATCAGCTTTTGGCGGCGGGTGCCGACCAAGTTGTCGTGACAGATACGGACGGCACGCTAGAGGGCGCAGAGTTCGATATCGCTTTTGATCCGGTCTCGGGCCCCTTTTGGCATGACCTGGTCAACGCAGCCGCCCCCGGCGCACGGATCATCTCCTATGGCAGTCTGGCTTATTACGGCACTGAACCGAGCGTGCCGCTCTTTGCTCTGATCACCAAGAACGTCCAACTCATCGGCTATTACGTGGTTTGGCATCTTTTTGAGAAACCCGAGCTTTGGGCTGCGGCCTATGACTATCTCTTGCCCCGTATCGAGGAGGGACGCTTCCAACCGCTCATCCACCATACCTATCCGTTGAGCGATGTGCGCGACGCCTACCTCGCGCTCGAAGGCAATGCGCCCATTGGCAAGATCGTCGTCACCCCATGACCGACCTACTCTGGCGGCATGGTTCGGGCGTCAGAGTCTCGCAAACTTCGAACCCACAACAGGAGACTTCAACATGACCGACGTAACCGTAACCGTCGCCCAGAAAATATCCGCGCCCGTTGACAAAGCGCGCGCCGCCATCACCGACCCGCAATGGGAGAAGTGGTTGCCCTTCATCAAGTCAGCGGAGTGCGCTGGTACATCCGCAGGATCCTCCCGCGTTTGCGTGATGGACATGCCGGGGACCGAAATGGACGGCTATGAGCTGAAGGAGACGATCCTTGGCGTCGACGCCGACGCGGGCAGCTTGGCCTACTCCATCGAAAACCCGCCCATGCCGCTCAGCAATTTCTCTGGCTCGGTTGTGGCACAATCCGGCGAAGACGGCAGCACAACGGTTGTATGGACCGCAAATTTCCAGGCGGACCCCGAAAACGTTGAAATGCTTCGTGGCGCTATCATCGGGCAATACCAAGCCGGGATTGGAGCGTTGGAAGCTTACGCATCTGCATAGCGCAAACGGCCCGCGCTGCTCTGGCCTTACCGAGCGGCGCGGGGCCTCCATGTCTCCGAGAACGATACCATGTATGCCGCACCAAGATTACGAAACCGGCCATTGCTAGATTAGGCGGCATCGATCAATTTGGGCTCATTGCAGTCATCCGATGCTTTCGGTCGGGCATTTTGCGCCGTTCGGTGCGCCAGATGTCGGCTTGGCGGACGAAGCCGCCGTTAC
>JBCBXA010000146.1:0-4975 GCA_039816825.1 Pseudomonadota bacterium
GGCCCCTTTGCACGCGCCCGTCTCGTACAGGTATACCGCCAGGCGCAGCGCATCCTGCCGATAGGCCGTCAGCATGGGCCGCGTCTTGGTGCTGCCACCCGCCATGGGGTCCCCCACCCGGCGTGAGAACTCCCGTAGCAGTCTCTGACACTTTACCTTTGAGATGCGGGGTTTGTACGGCCCGGGATCGAGGTGCGCTTCCACAAAACCATCGTCTGAGCGCACCGTGATAAGCCCAAGTCCAAGCCGGCGGCACAGCGTCATGTTCCTCTTGAGTGAGGCGAGAAACGGCTTTCCCTTGCCGCGGGGCACGGCGATGTAAACGCTCTCGGTCACGGACTGACGCTCAACGGCCTGATGCAGAAGCGTCAGTGAGAAACCGGTCTTCAGCTCCACAATGATCGGCGGTTCGCTGCCCCTTACAGCCACAACATCGGCCGCGCCAACCTCGCCTTTCACCACATACCCCTGCCCTTCAAGATAGGCCTTGATGGGCGGATAGAGATCGGTTTCAGCGGTCATGATCTGATCAAACCCGGGGGCCGACGCCCTAAAACTCCACGCCCTTCTGCGCTTTCACACCACCGCGGAACGGGTGTTTGACCATCTCCATCTCGGTCACCAGATCGGCGGCCTCGATCAATTCTTCCTTGGCGTTTCGGCCCGTGATGATGACGTGCTTCATCTCTGGGCGCTGGGCCAAAACCTCAAGCACTTCCTCAACGGGCAGATAGCCATATCGCAGCACGATGTTGAGCTCATCCATCAACACCATGTCGTGCTCACCATCGAGGATAAAGACCTTCGCCTTCTCCCACGCCTGCCGCGCAGCATCGATGTCCCGCGCACGGTCCTGGGTTTCCCAAGTGAAGCCCTCTCCCATGGTGGCCATGGAAACCTGGTCACCAAGTTTTTCCAGGATGACGCGCTCGCCCGTGCCCCACTTGCCTTTGACGAACTGGACGACGGCAACCTTCATGCCATTGCCAAGTGCCCGGAACACCATGCCAAAAGCGGCAGTGGATTTGCCCTTCCCCTTGCCGGTGTGGACCATGAGAAGGCCCTTCTCGATGGTCTTGGTGGCGATGATCTTGTCGCGGGCGGCCTTCTTCTTCTTCATCTTCTCCGCGTGGCGGGCGTTCAGTTCTTCTTCGCTCATGTTGGACGTATCGACAGCCATTTAGCCCTCCCGAATCTGCTCAAGCTCATGTTGAACCGCATTGCGCCGCGGCGTCCACAACCCACGAGCAATCGCTTCCTCAAACCGCTCCGCCATTTCGCGCAGGGCGTTGGGATTATTGTCGGTCAGGAACTGGCGGACTGCGTCGTTACCAAGATAGGCATCGTGCAGCGCGGCAAAGTGGTGATCCTTCACAGCACCGGTGGTGGCGGCAAAAGCGAACAGATAATCCACCGTCGCGGCCATTTCGAAGGCGCCCTTATAGCCGTGCCGCATCACACCCGCGATCCATTTGGGATTGGCCGCTCGGGCGCGGACCACGCGACCAATCTCCTCTTCGAGCCGACGAACCACCGGTCGCTCAGGCCGCGAATGGTCGTTGTGATAGACGGTCGGTCGCGTGCCAGAGGCCGCCTCAACAGCCGCCGTCATACCGCCCTCGAACTGGTAGTAATCGTCACTGTCGAGGAGATCGTGTTCGCGATTGTCTTGATTGTGAATGACGGCTTCGACGCCCGACAGCCGGTGCTCAAATGCACCTCTCGCGCTCTCGCCCTCAGCCTTCGCGCCATAGGCATAGCCGCCCCAGACCATATAGCTTTCGGCAAGATCGCCAGTGTTTTCCCAGCCTTTCTCATCGATGAGCGCCTGCAGGCCAGCGCCATAGGCGCCTGGCTTGGAGCCAAAGACCCGATATCCCGCTTCGGCATCGGCTCGAGTTTCCGAAAGACCTTCTGCCAGCTTCTGCGCCTTCTCGGCGGCGAAGCGAGCCGCTATCGGGTTCTGGTCGGCGGGTTCGTCCAGCCTGGCCACGGCCCGGATGGCCTGATCGAAAAGGCTGATCTGGCTGGGGAACGCGTCGCGGAAAAAGCCTGAGATACGCAGCGTCACGTCCACTCTAGGTCGACCAAGCGCAGCAAATGGCGTGATCTCATACCCTGTGACCCGCCGCGAAGCGCCATCCCAGACGGGCTTAGCGCCGATAAAGGCAAAGGCCTGCGCGATGTCATCACCACCGGTGCGCATGTTGGACGTGCCCCACGCCGACAGACCAAAGCTCGTAGGCCAGTCTCCATGATCCTGCACGTGGCGTGCGATCACCAGTTCGGCAGATTTGCGGCCCAGCTCCCACGCGGCTGGCGTTGGTATGGCCCGACTGTCGACGGAGTAGAAGTTGCGCCCCGTCGGCAACACATCCATCCGGCCACGAGTCGGCGCACCAGACGCACCAGACGGCACGTGCTTGCCGCCGAGAGCCGCCAGAACGCCGGAGATTTCAGCATCGCCACACGCGCTGACCGTCGGAGCGATGTACTCGCGGACCGCCCGCAGGACTGTGTCGGTCTTTGGACCAACGCTTTCGGCGGCTGGATCCTCGACCAATCTAGCGACAAGCAGTTCGATGCGCTCCACCGTGTCGCCAGCCGTTCGCCACAGCTCGTTGCTGACATCGGCCAGAACCTTGGGTCTCGGACCGCCCCACGGCTCTGAAAAATCGCAATCCAGCGGGTCGAAACCCAGCGCCAGATCATCCGCTATCGCGCGATTCAGGCTGGCATCGCCATCCTGCCCAAGCCCGCGCGGCAAGCGAGCCAGAGCGATGACCAGATCGCGCGACAACCGGCCCTCTGGCGCGCATCCAAACACGTGCAGACCGTCGCGGATCTGCATCTCCTTCAGGTCGCACAGATAGGCGTCCAGCTTCTGCAGCTTCTCGTCGTCGCTATCACTCTCATCGATGGCTGCGTCGGCGTCCAAGCCGGCCGTCTCCACCGCCAGCATGATGTCTCGCTTGAGCACCGCCACACGCCGCGCGTCCGTTCCGACGGCTTGATAGTATTCATCAACCAGCGCTTCGAGATCCGCCAAAGGGCCGTAAGTCTCTGCGCGGGTCAGCGGCGGCGTGAGGTGATCGACAATCACGGCATGGTTGCGGCGCTTGGCCTGGGTGCCCTCGCCAGGGTCATTGACGATGAAAGGATAGATGTTGGGCAGCGGACCGAGCAGCGCCTCAGGCCAGCAACTCACGCTCGGCGCGAGCGCCTTGCCCGGCAACCACTCCAGATTGCCGTGCTTGCCCATATGGAGCGCTGCATCGGCATGGCGCCGCAAGTGCGCGTAGAACGCGATGTATCCGTGGGGCGGCACCAAATCGGGCGAGTGATAGGTGTCCTTGGGATCGATGTTGTAGCCCCGTGCCGGTTGGATGCCGACCAGCGTTTCCCCGAGCTTGCACAGCGGCAAAGCAAAAGCCCCGTGCGCCTTCAGATAGAAGGGGTCACCTTCAGGCTCACCCCAGCGCTCAACAACCTGATTCTGAATCTCAACAGGCAGTGATTCAAAGAAACCATTATAATCATTGAGAGAAATGATTTCACGGATCTCCCGCCCATCGGTAGCGGCATTGGTGGGTCCGGCCATCAGATGGTCTATCAGCGCGTTGCCATCGGCAGGGACATCCGCAACCGGATAGCCGGCTTCACCCATTGCGTTCAGAATTTCGATTGTGCCGGCGGGAGTGTCGAGACCAACCCCATTCCCCAGCCGCCCATCGCGGTTGGGGTAGTTGGCAAGAATGATCGCGATGCGCTTGTCAGCGTTCTGCGCAGTCCGCAGATAAGCCGTGCGGGCCGCGAGCTTTGCAACCGCTTGCACGCGATCAGGCACGGGGACATGTCGGACGATGTTCGTCTCGGTGCGCTCATCCCAGGCCTCTGAGGACTTGAACGCAATGACAGGCCCAATCAGCCGACCATCGACTTCTGGAAGCGCAACACTCATCGCGAGGTCTCTGGCGGTCAGGCCTTGCATGCCCTCACGCCAGCGCTCCTCATCCGTGCTAGCCAGAATGGCCTGAATGACGGGTGTGCCGCCTTCATCCAGCACAGTGCCAGTCTGATCGCCGTCCACTTTGCCGACCGCAAAGCCGGTCAGATTAATCGTCAGCGCAGCGTCTGTTTCAGCAAAGAGTGTCCGGACGACATCCTGGCTGAACGCATCCTTGAGAGATGAGACGTAGATCGGCAGGGCGTTCAGACCGTCGGTCCGAAGACCGTCGATCAGCGCATCAACGGGAGCTGTGCCGCCCGCCTGAACCAAGGCTCGATAGAAGGAAATGGCAGCAACAGGAGCGCCGGGCAGCCAGTGCTTGCGCAGGTCTGCCAAACTCGGGTCCGCAACGCCCAGCCAGTAGAGCCCGGCATTGAGGAAAGGTTTGGCCGGCGGAGCCTCGCGACCATCTCCCAACAACTGTTCGACCGCTGAAAGAGCGCCCGACATATTGGCAGGCCCGCCCTCGCGGAAATAGGACCAGATGGTTTCGACAGTTTCCACTGGCTGATTACCAAAGGCAGCCAGAGATGGGTCTGGTTTGTCATCACCCGGAAGGGCCACAAGGCGAACGCCGTGACGTTCAGCCGCCTGCTGGCAGGCTTCCAGTCCATAGCGCCAATAGTTGGCCCCGCCGAGGCATCTCACAATGATCAGCTTGGCATGGCGAAGCACCTGATCAGCGTAGAGATCCACGCTCATATTATGGCTCAGAGCCGTGATGGATGCGCAGCGCAGCGAGAATGGTATCTCACGACCGGCAAAAGCGGCGCTGAGTGCCGCAATCTCCGTGTCCGCCGCCTAGCGACACAAACGAAAATGCACCTGCTTGCAGCCCAGCAAGGGGCGCTCACCGACGCTGATGAAGCCATGGATCTGGGCCAGTCGCCCGGGGACGTGGTCTTTCTGTCGGCGGCGGACACGGAGATTGCGGCACTCAGCGCCGCTTTTGCCGGTCGTGAGATA
>JBCBXA010000147.1:0-4937 GCA_039816825.1 Pseudomonadota bacterium
TGGCAGCCTTTGGCCCCGACGACCGCGTCGGCATTGTCAGCCTGATGGACCACACACCTGGGCAACGGCAATTCCGTGATCTGACGGCGCTCAAGACCTACGTCGCCAAAAAGCGCGGCATGAACGATGCAGAATTTGCTGAGCATGTGCAGAACCTGCTCAGTCTGCAAGAGCGGTTTGGCGCCAAGCACGAAAAGGGCGCAGTGGCCGAGGCAATGCGTCTAGGGGCCGTTTTGGCCAGTCATGATGATACAACCGCAGAGCATGTCGCAACATCAGCCACCAACGGAGTTGGCTTCGCGGAGTTCCCAACGACGGTCGAAGCCGCCCAGGCCTGCCGGGAAAAGGGTATCGCGGTGATGATGGGCGCGCCGAACCTGATCCGGGGCGGGTCACATTCGGGCAACGTGGCGGCCGAAGAACTGGCGAAGAAAGACCTTCTGGACATCGTCTCATCTGACTATGTCCCTTCGGCGCTGCTACTGTCCGCCTTCCATCTCGCTCAAATTTGGGATGACCTGCCGCGTGCGGTAGCAACTGTCACACGTAACCCGGCGCAGGCCGCGCGCCTTGACGACCGCGGCGCGCTACACGTCGGGATGCGGGGTGATGTCCTGCGGGTTCGCCAAACCGAAGCGGCGCCCCTTCTGCGTGGGGTGTGGAGCCAAGGAACAAAAATTGGCTGAACTCGGTGTTGTCACCCAGAGAGCGATTTTGATCGCGCAAGCAGCCATCCGGCAATCTCTGCTTCAGAGGCCCCCGAAAACTCAGCCGACTCGTTCGGGTCGAACCTATCTTTGCTGAAGTCAAACACTCTGGGGGATTTTCGCCCCTTCGGTGTGAACCAGATGGCAGCAATGGCGTTTCTGCCGTCGGTTTCGGCGATGAAGTGAGTGATGTTCATGGCGAGCAGCTTTGTAACAGTTTCATGAACATTAACCGCGTTCAGGCTGCATGCCAACGCTTGATCGTTGATGCCAATTTTTGCTTAGTTTTTCGGAGCTAAACCCAATCGGGTCGATTGAAATCTGAGCAGATGCGTAGCGAATCGACCTGTTAATTGAAGGTCGTGTTCACTCCGCCAGTCCGAGGCTTTTTAGATAGGCAAAGCCCTGAGGGATGTCTGATTTGCGACGAAGCTCCAGCACCAGATGCGGGGCGGACGCGCATTCTGAAAGGGCACGAAACACCTCTTGCCAATGGATCTCGCCTTCGCCCGGCGCCCAGTGTCGGTCGGCGTGCCCGTCGAGGTCTTGCAGATGCACATGGCGCAGCTGGTTTCCCGCATCGCGTACGAAATAGTCCACCGGTGGCGCCCCTGACATACGGCGCGCCAGATGCGCATGGCCGGTGTCGATGGAAAGCGCAATCGCGTCGGTGTCAAAACTGTCGACCATGGCGCGGCGGCTGGCCGGGTCGACATCCAGAATGTTCTCGATCACAAGCGTGATCCCCGCCGTCTCCGCCGCTGTTACGACAGGCATCATCACATCCTGGATACGCGCCAGCTTGGTCTCCCAATAGTTTGGCTTGTTCAGCCGGTTCCATGCGTACCAACGGTTGAACGGCGAATGCAGCACCATCTGCCGTGCGCCGACCCGCTCCGCCGCTTCCAACGCTTTGAGATACCGCGCGGTTATGAGCGAGCGCAACTCGGGGTCCTTGTTGTCCATATCAAGGCCTTCATACGGCCCATGCATCCCGAGACGCCCCTTGAACCCGTCCAAAGCCTTTTTCGCAGCGCTGATGCGGTCTTCGAATTCGGTGGTCAGGTCCTTACGCGTGCTGAATCCCTGCAATTCGATGTCACGAGCGTCGTCAAAGAGCCACGCGCGATGGTCTGCAATTTCATGCGGCGCAAGGCAGGCGCCAATCTTAAGCGGGGTCATAGGCTGGGGCTCTCCTTGGGTCTTCGATCTTGAGATAAGCGAGGAATGCAACAACTACACAAAGCGCCATGACGGCAAAGCTCCACCAGCCGCCATAAACCTGCGTGAGCCAGGCAAAGACGAACGGCGCGGTTGCATTGACGGCCATCGACGCGGATGCAATCCAGCCCAGCCGCGCGCCATAGCCCTTATGGCCAAAGAGCGCGAGCGGCAGCGTGCCGCGCACGATCGTCTTGATCCCGTCGCCCATGCCATAGATCGCGGCGGCGACCAGGATGCCGGGTACAGTGAAACCAACCGACAACAGGACTGCGAAACCGCCGAATTGGAGCGACAATGCCAGAAGATAGGTGCCCAGCGGGTGCATGTTGCGGGTGATCATCATTTCGAAGAACCGCCCGACCGTCTTGAACGGGCCAATGACGGCTCCGGCGAGGGCGGCCATCGCGGCACTATGGCCAAGGTCTTGCACATTGGTGACCCAAAGCGTCATCACGGCCCCCATCAGGTAGCCAGAGAAGATAAATGAGATCACCATCCAGAACATCCCACGCTTGCGCGCCGCGCCCTGCAACTCGGGCCAGTCCGAAGTCTGCGCCCTTTTCGCACTTTGTGTGTCTCGTTCCGGACCACGCAAGACAGCAACATGGATCGGCAGGGAAACGATCAGATACGCGAGCCCAAGGATCACCCAGGTTGTTTGCCAGCCGTGGGCATTGAACAGGGTCAGTGTCAGCGGCCAGAAGATCGTCGAGGCGACACCGCCAAAAAGAGTGATGATCGAGATCGAACGCTGTGCAAGAACGCTCAGATCAAGGCGCGCCACAGCGGCAAAGGCTACATTGTAAAGCACAAACATCCCCGCGCCTTCAGCCACAAGGATTGTCACCAAGAGCTGCTGCCACGTGGTCACCTGTGACATCGCCACAAGTGCAAGACCCGCCACGACAGAACCACCCACCATGACCCAGCGGCCACCAAAACGGTCCGTCAGATGCCCGGAGAGCGGAGAGACCATACCGCCAAAGAGCAGCCCGGCTGACAGAACGCCAAAGACCTGGCTGAGGCTCAGGCCAAGGTCTTTGGCCATAGGCGGCAGCAAGACCGCATAGGCATACATCAAGGTGCCATAGCCCATGATCTGCGTGATCCCGAGGCCGATGGCAGGCAGATAATCTCGGTTGACCATCATCCGCCGTGTGGGATCCCGCGATAGGCCGGGCGGCCTGCCACCCATGTTCCCTGGATCGCGGGTGTGTGGCCTTTTGGCCAATCGACCAGCACCAGATCGGCGCGTTTGCCGGTCGCGATTTCACCTCGATCGGTCAGCCCCATTGCCCTTGCAGGTCCAGAAGAGATCAAGGACCACAGCGCCAGCCGATCCGCGCGCTTCTCTCGGTCCAGACGGTCAATGGCGGCCAGCATCGCAGGATAGTAGTAGTCAGACGCCAGCATATCGCACAGCCCCGCTTCAACCATTTCAGCGGCCCCGAGAGAGCCGATATGGCTGCCGCCCCGCACCGCATTCGGTGAGCCGAAAATAATCATGTCGCCATCTGCACGGGCCTGCTCAACTGGTCCCATCGTCATTGGGAACTCGGATGTTGTTGCGCCGATTCCATGGTAAAACTTGCGGGTCTCGGCCTGCGTGTCGTCGTGGCTGAGCATCGGAATGCCCTTAGCACGGGCCTTTTCGGCGACGGTTTTCATGGTCTGGACCACGTCAGGGCGTCGGTCCCAGACCTTGTGCACCAAGGCCTTGTGCGCCTCGTAGTCGAGCCCAGAGCGTTCAGTATGCTTGCGATACCGTTTCTCAAACAAGGCCGCGTCCGACAGCTCCATCACCTTAAAGTCAGGGCTATGCTCAAAAGGCCGCTCCTGCATCACCGTATCGGCGCTGCGCATCGCCATCGACAAATGATCGTTGAACGCCAGCGAAGGCGTCAACGGCGCGTCCATCGCCCAGTCAAGCGTCTCAAGCGCTTCAAAGGCGAAGGTTTCCCAGCGGAGTTGGAACCTGTTTTCGACCGTCAAACGCGGGGCGAGATCCAGTATCGCCTGCATCATTTCGCGCGCGCGGTCGACGCTCCTGAGGCCGGGCTCGTAGCTGAGCGTGATCGAATGATACGTCGTCGCGATCCCGTTCGCTGCAAGTTGACGGTCCGTTTCCAGAACGGCCGTTTCCATCGGAAAAAACACGCCCGGGCGCGGCATCACCTGCCGTTCAAATGCATCGCCATGCACGTCAATCAGGGCAGGCGCGAGGATCTTGCCGCGTGCGTCGATCTCTGCGCCCTGCACCGGGCCACCGATCTCGACTATCGTATCGCCATCGATGGTAACCGTGGTGTCCTCGATCCCGCCGGGCAGATAGACTTCCGCCCCCACAAAAGTCTGGATCATGCCTGCCGCTCCAGAATGAGGTGCCAATGCCAGGAGCCGGGCTTTTCATGCTCACGGTCCTCCATCCACATCACCTCGAACCCCTGGAAGAGGGCAAGCATCTCTGCCGCACCACAATAGTAGTGCGGGTGGCGTTTGTCGGACCCGTCTTCGTCGAACACCCAGGTGTTCCGCGAAATTTCGCGCGGACCATTCAGCTTTTCGCGATCGATCCACAGCCGACGCCTGGACAGCATCGTCAGCATGAAAGTCCCACCCGGCTTGAGCACCCGGCGCACCTCGCTGATCGTGTTGAGCAGCACCGTCTCATCGCCATGATAAATCACGTTCCAGCTCAGCACGTGATCGAATGCGCCATCCTCGAACGGTAGGTCATCCATGCGACCCAGTTGCGTCTTTACTCCGGTGTCAGCCTTGTCGATCTCGGCCAAGCCCTCGGGGGCGGCGTCGAGCGCGGTCACCTCAAAACCAGCGATCTGTAAGGACAAGGCATGACGACCCACTCCGGCCCCAAGGTCAAGAATGGCGGCACCTTGCGCCAAACTCTCTGCCCAGCGTTTGACGTCCCGTTCAGGCGTCAGCCACTTCGAGCCTTCTTCGATCTCGTCCCAGATCTTGCTCCAATGCTGATCCGCTGTGTCGGTC
>JBCBXA010000148.1:0-4753 GCA_039816825.1 Pseudomonadota bacterium
GCTCAAATTTGCCAGGCTGTCAGGGACGGAACCATCGAACCCTGATGCACCGTTGGGAACTAGTTCGAGGACAGTCGTAGCGCTGCTGCCCCAGAACAGATTTGTCAGGAAGCCGCCGCCGCCTCCATCGAGATTGACCAAGAGCGCATTGCCCTGTCCGGATCTTAGATCGGCCAAAATCTCATAGCGCTCGCCAGGCGACATCAAGATGCTGTCTACCTGGACGGACGAAGACAAAAACCCTCCGTCAGATGCAATCACCGTGACGGGCCCGTTTTGCATTGAGATTTCCAGGAAGCGTGCGTTGCACGCGTTGAGCAGTCGTAGTCGCACGAGACCATTTGGAACTGACTGGGCAACAGGCGCGATGGCTCCGTTGATCACCAGGGTCTCGCCCTGAAACCCGTCTTCGAATACCTCTCCAGTGAGCTCGTAGCTCATCTTGCCTTGGGCATCGAACGCCTTGTCCTGCAGCACGAGTGTGAAGTCGTCGACGCCATAGGTTTTGGGCAGGTCTGCCGAGAGGCTCGCATCATCTTCAACCAGCAAGATTCCGGCCAAACCGTTGTAGGTCTGGCGTGCGGTCGTTCCATGTGTGTGGGAGTGGAACCAGTTCATGGAGGCATGCTGCACGATGGGAACGTCAGGAGACCATGTTGCTCCGTCTTCAATCTCCTGGTGGGGGCCGCCATCCACATCGCCGGGGATGTGAAGACCATGCCAGTGCACCGATGCTCCTTCCCCAAGTTCGTTCTTCACATCGAATGGCAGAGTCTGACCCTGCTTCGTTCGGAGCACGGGGCCTAGGTAGGAGCGGTTGATGCCGAAGGTTTCGCTAATGGCGCCGTTGCCAAAATCGTGGGTCGAACGAGCGAACTTGAGCTGAATCCGCTCATCCCAATCGGACATAAGATCAACGAGTTCGGGGATAGGAAGGGCGCGCGGTGAGGATTGCGCGCGAGCAAAGCCCGTCAAACCAAGCCCAATAGCGGTGCTGCCAGCCAGAAACTGCCTGCGATTCATGATGTCCCCCTCGTTCCAACGGTCGCGCATTGCGATGCCAAGCCAACCACAGGCCGAGCAACGCCGCCGTCATTATGGACCTTAGCGAGGGTTCTTTGCTGCGGGTTCGCAGCAGCTTTACAGTTCTGTAAACTGGGGAAATCGGACACTGACCGTCAGGCCACGACCATGCGCGCCGTCCGACAGAGCAAGTGTAGCGCCGTGCAGGTCTGCGATCGCACGGACCAAGGAAAGGCCAAGGCCTAAGCCGTCATTCTGGCGCGTTGTCTGCTGCTGATAAAGCGGCTGAAGCACCTTCTGCCGCTCCGCGAAGGGGATGCCTGGCCCCTCATCAACAACCGATATGCCACTGCCTTGAATCCGAACCGTTATGGCATTGCTTTCGGAGGCGTGGCGAACGGCGTTCTGTATCAAATTGGCGAAGAGTTGGACCAACATGTCCCAATCGCCGCTGATGGTGGCGGGGTCTCGAACATCGACCTCCAACGACGCGCCAATGCTCTCCACAACAGGTGCGAAGGTCTCGGCAACCGTCGACACCAATGCATCCAGTTGGACAGGTCGAAACTTCTGACGACCTGCGCCACTCTCAATGCGAGCCAGCCGAAGCAATGCCTCGAACGTTGCCGTGATCTGGTCAATCTGTTCGAGCGCTTCACCCAAGTCCTCTTCGCTCACCGGTCGGCTACCCTGCACCAAGCCAATCAGGTTCGTCTCAATCTGCGCGCGAAGGCGAGCCAAGGGCGTTCTGAGATCGTGGGCGATGTTTGACGATTGAACACGCATCTGCGTTATCGCGCCCTCAAGGCGCTCGGCCGTGGCGTTAATCCTGTGAGAGAGCAGCGTCAGGTCGTCATCGGGCCCATCAATCTGAATTCGCGTGTCGAGATGCCCTTTGGCGATCTTGGCCAGACCATCATTGATTTGGCCAAATCGCGCCTGGCTCCGGCGCGTTAGCCAAAGGCCTGCGATAGCGCTCGCGAGCAGCACACCAGCGAGGGTCAACTGCATGCCGCCAGCGAGAATATCCCGCAGTTCTTCCTGCCGTTCTGTATTCTCGCCAAGCCTGATTTGGCCAAAGGCAGTGGTTCTCACGAGATAACGGAACTCGATGCTTCGTGGCCCTTCGCTATCGACCGTCTCAAACCCATCGACCCAGCCGCGGTCGGCCCGTTCTGCGGTTTGGCCATCGAGACTGGCCGGCATCATCTCGCCTTGTTCCAAAGCTGCAACCACCGCATCCATGCGACTGGTCAGGCGTGCATCGACGGCGCGAAGCATCTCCCCTCGAACAAGCAGGAAAGTGCCACCCCATGCGACGATTGTAATGAAGCAGAACAGAGCCAGCAAACCCAGGGTTTGCCGGACCGTCGAATGATGCAGGGCGGCTTTAACGCGGCTCAAAAACATAACCGGCACCCCGGATCGTGCGGATCAGTGTGTCGCCAAATGGCTTCTCGATCTTGCCTCTGAGCCGACTGATATGCGTTTCCACAACGCTCGTTGTGGGATCAAAATGCATGTCCCAGACCTTCTCCAGCAGCATGGTTCGAGTTTGCACTCGACCATCTGCTCGCAGGAACGCCTCCAGAAGCAAAAACTCCTTTGGATTGAGCTCGATGGTCTGGCCCTGTCGAATGCAGGTCCGCTTTTGAATGTCGATAGCGATGTCGCCAGCTGCGAGTTCGGAGCTGACTTCTTCAACGGTTCTCAGCCGGCGTGTGACAACCTCAATACGCGCCATCAGCTCGCTAAAAGCGAAGGGCTTGGTCAAGTAGTCATCTGCACCTGACAAGAGCCCTTCAACCCGATCATCCACCTCTCCCAGCGCGGTCACGAAGATTGCTGGTGTGGAAATCTTGGCCTGCCGCAGCGACTTCATGACCGACAATCCGTCCAGTCCGTCGACCATACGGTCGAGCACCAACACGTCGTATTGGACCTCCATTGCGGCGACCAAGGCCTGCCGGCCATCAGTGAACAGATCAACGACGTGCCCGGCTTCGGCCAAACCTTTCTCCATCCATGGGCCCAGTTTGGCGTCGTCCTCAAGAACCAGCAGGCGCATGTTTGAGATCTTTCGTGCGGGCAAGCATCTGGTGTCCAAGTTTCAGTGCCGGTTTGCCGATATATATGAGTTCACTGAGAGCGTAAGCGCCGCGGAAGTCAAACTGTTCGGTATGGATCCGTCCTGTCATTGCGGCAGCGCGCCAAACGGTTTTCACAAGGGTTTTCAGCCCTTCCGGCCCACAAAGATAGACTTCAGCATCGGGTGCCATGGTCCGAACGATGTCAGCCAACCGACCTTCAGTCAGCCGCTCACCACCCTTATCGTGTAGAACGATAAGATCGACCTGCGGCAAACGGGAGGCATGGCGTTCGACGTCCTCAATGGCGCCTGCACTCTCCCGTGAACGAATGCAGTAGATCAGGGTGACGCGTGCTCCGCTGTCGGGCTCCATCGCCTCAAGGGCAGCAAGGAACGGAGTTATACCAACGCCACCGGCAACCCAGAGCTGCTCTCTTCTGCGAGCGTCAATCTGGGGCAGGAAGCGCCCAACACCGTTTCCAACGCGCAACTCATCACCTGGTTTTACCGTTCTAACGAAATCATTGGTCCAGTCGCCTGCTGCACGAATGACGAAGCGTCTCGAGTCTGCTTCACCACCGGCGATGGTGAAAGGGTGAGCTTCTGCGCGCGCGCGATTGTGCGCCAGAGTTCCGAACTGCCCGGGGCGAAAAGCAGGCAGTGCTGAAGGGGCCCGGAGCGTTACATCAACCCCACCTTCAAAGCGCTTGACGTTCTCGACCGCCACAAGCCTCGTTGGCATACGCTTCCGGATGAGCGTCTGAATCCAAGCGGTTAAGCCAACCACGGAGACGATTGCCATCAGCGTCCAGGGTACCGCGCCAACCGCCAGAGGGCTGGCCACGAAGAAGGTATGGTAGGCCGCCAAGACGAAGATAGGGCCCATGAGCATGTGGCTCGCTTTCCACAAATGGTAGGGGATTGCCCGAACGAGCGCGGCTGCTGTCATAATGATCAGACCGAAGGCTGCGACTGTTCCGACGCCCTCGCCACTCTCCGCAAGCGCTGGGAGAACGCCTGCTCCGATGGATGACGCAAGCGCCCAGTGCCCAAGAGCGCCGACCAGCGCCAAGAAACCAAGCCAACGGTGCGCGATGTAAGATTTGTCAGGCCCGCCCATCAAAACGTCCACCAACCGCCAGCGAGCGGCGAGTATCAGAGTGAGAGCCATGGACGTCATGGACACAGCACCAAGACCCGCCGGGAGCACGCTGGAGAGCGGAACAAAGGGTACAAGCAATGCAAAATGGGCCAGGACGAACAGTGTTGCGATGAGCAGTGATCTCTTAAACATGGCGGGCTCCGCTTTTGATGCAAAGCCTGTCTAGGCAGGTAGCCTCAAGCCAGCCTTTGCGGAGCGTTACAATTCTGTAAGCTTCAGAGAGTTGCGTGAGCGAACGACCCCAACGAAGCCTCTGGCTGCCATTAGAAGGGCTGTATGCGCAGACACTCTCTTATACGACCTGGCAAGTCGTGCCCCTTGTCAGTCAGCACCAAAACGCCGCCATCTGTTTCGAAGTCACCGAATTCATCCTCTCCGATCGGTTGCGCGATCTTGGCCAGGCCAACCACATTATACCGGCCACTGTCGGCGGCCTGAGCAGCAAGCAGGTCCCGGGAGAGATCTACTTTCGGATCGAT
>JBCBXA010000149.1:0-4732 GCA_039816825.1 Pseudomonadota bacterium
TTTCAAAACCGCCCTGCTTTGAATAGCCCGACCGAGCGACGAGCACGTTTCGGTCTTGAAAAGGGAATATTCCAAAGCGGAAAAAGCGCAGGCCCCTGATTTCGTCACCGAAGATGCGGGCCGCGAGATCGTCTGATTTGGGACCTTGAATTGCCAATGGACTGACGTCGGGTTCATCGATCAGGACTTCCAGCCGGTAGGCATTGGCAATCGCCTTGACCCAAAGCAGGAGGTCAGAGTCGGCAATCGAAATCCAGTAACGCTCATCACTGAGTTTGACCGCAACAGGATCGTTCAGCATCCCGCCTGTTTCATCAACGATCGGAACATAGAGGCACTGGCCAGGCAACATCCCGCGCAGATCACGCGGGGTGAGCGTCTGCATCAATCGCGTTGCATCGGGACCCCGCAATTCCACCTGCCGTTCGCAGGCGACGTCCCAGACCTGAACGTGGCGCTTCAAATGGTGATAGTCAGCCTCCGGACTTTCAAAATAGGTTGGGAGCAACATGTGGTTGTATACCGTATACCCACCCACACCGGCGGCCTCGACGCCATCTGAAAATGGGGTACGGCGCAAACGCCGTGAAAGTGAGATAGTTGCCATGGCATTCACCCTAGCCTGCGCGTGAGGACGCAGTTCGTGTTTCGTGTCAAATGTTTAGAGTTTTTGCGCGATCCCGAAGGTGAAACTTCTGGATCTTTCCGGTGGAGGTTTTGGGTAGCGTATCGAATACCACTGCCTTGGGAGTTTTGAATCCGGCCAGATGTGTCCGGCAGAAGGCGATGATATCCTCAGGCTTGGCCTCGGTGCCTTCGCGTAGCTCAACAAAGGCGCAGGGAACCTCCCCCCATCTCTCATGGGGCATCGCAACAACAGCGGCTGCCTGAACAGCTTCGTGGCGGTACAGCACGGCTTCCACCTCCACCGACGAAATGTTCTCCCCACCCGAGATTATAACATCCTTCAGACGGTCGCGTATCTGCATGTAGCCGTTTTCGTGCACAACCGCGCCGTCGCCGGACCAGAACCAGCCGTCTTCGAAGCATGTCGCCGTCGCTTCTGCATCCTTGTAATATCCGGCCATGACGGTGTTTCCCCGCACGGCGATTTCGCCCTGCGTTTGGCCATCGCGCGAAACGGGCAAACCGCTGTCGCGGTCTATCACAGCAACCTCTTCCACCATGGGAAAGGCGATACCCTGCTGCGCCTGCATCTCGGCTTGTTCCGCAGCGCTGAGATCGTTCCATTCTTCCTGCCAGAGGCATTGGGAAATGTGACCATAGGTCTCCGTCAGGCCATAGACCTGCATCACATCAAGACCCATCGATCGGGTTTTCTCCAGCACTGAAGGCGGTGGAGGCGCGCCGGCGGTCAGGACACGGATCGCAGGATCGAAAGGTGCCGCATCGCCTTCGGCTTCGGTCAACATCTGCAACACAATCGGAGCCGCGCCAAAATGGGTTACGCCGTGAAGGCGGATGGCTTCCAGCAAACGCTCCGCCGCAAGAACCCGCGTGAACACAAACGTCCCGCCGAGCATCGCCATAAGCCAGGGGTGCCCCCAACCATTGCAGTGGAACATGGGCACGACCGAAAGGTACACCGGGTATGAAGGCAGTTGCCACGCCGACCCGGTGCCGAGCGCCATCAGGTATGCACCACGGTGGTGATAGACGACTCCCTTTGGGCGACCGGACGTGCCGGACGTATAGTTCAGCGCAATCGCATCCCATTCATCATCCGGCAGCGTGATGGGAACAGGAGATGACTTGGCCAGCTCGTCATAGGTTTGTCCGCCAAGACTCTGTCCGGTCGCGGCCGGATCGATGATCTCCACCACCGGCAATGTCCGCCCCAGAACCTCAAATACTTTCGAAAGGAGCGGCACAAACTCGCGGTCCACAATCACCAGTTTTGTGTCGGCGTGGTCCAAGATGTAGGCGATGGTGTCCGGTTCCAGCTTCGTGTTCAGCGTGTTGAGCACGCCGCCGGAAAGCGGCAGGGCGAAATGCAACTCAAAGAGCTCCGGAATGTTCGGGCTCAAGACAGAAACCGTATCGCCCTTTTCAATGCCAAGTTCGATAAGCCCGCCGGCTACCGCGCGGATCCGGGCTGCGGTTTCGGCCCAACTGCGCCGCATGTCGCCATAGATGACCGCTGTTCGCTCACCATGAACGTGCTCAGCGCGGCGGAGGAAGGATAGCGGCGAAAGCGAAAGATGGTTCGCCGGCGTAGTCTGCAGAGCTTGGAAATGTTCGCGCATGTCGGCCCGCGTCGCTCAGCTGTTTGGCCGCACGCGTGCGGCGGTTTTGTTGGCGAATGCTTCCAGGCGCTCGCGGGCAGCGGGCTGGGTGTTAACGACCCCGCCCACAAAAGCTTCGGCATAGGCCGCGTCCAACCCGGACATGTTGTTCATATGGCTGACCGCAGAACAGATGGCGAAATTCGTCAGCGGCAGATTCTGGGCGACCTTCTCTGCCAGTTCCATTGCCTTGGCAAAACTGCCGCCCTCGTCCGTGATATATTGGGCCAATCCCAGATCGACAGCCTCCTGCCCTTGATAGACGCGACCGGTCAGAACCATGTCGATCATCCGGTATTTGCCGATCATGTCCGAAACCCGGATCGTCGCACCGCCGCCGGTGAAGATTCCGCGTTGGCCTTCGGGAAGGGCGAAATAGGTTCCGGGATCGATCACCCGCACATGGGCAGCACTCGCCAGTTCAAGACCACCGCCAACAACTGCGCCCTGCAGGGCAGCAATGATCGGCACTCCGCCATATTCCATTTTATTGAATGCTTCGTGCCAGCGCAGACATACATGCATGAAGTCATCCGCGCTGCGGTCGGCCTTCCAGTGCTCGACCAGATCAAGCCCGGCACAGAAATGATCTCCTTCCCCGGTCAGAACCACAGCCTTGACGCCGGACATTCGAGCGCCGCTGAAGAAGCGTATCAGCTCTTCGATTGTGACCACATCCAAAGCGTTGCGTTTTGAAGGGCGGTTCAAGGAAACGACATAGAGCCCGCCTTCCCGTTCGGAGATCGCCAAGCGTTCGTAAGTCTCGGGATTGACGGTGTCATTCATGGGTCAGATCCTTCTGAGGGCTGTGCACGGGCACGCCTTAAACAGTCTTGGCAAAATATGCGGGATGCGGGTTTGTCCAGCGTCTCAGCCCAATAGGCTGAGCTTGATGCCCGACGCGCCAAAAAGCCTCGAACGCAAGCGTCAGCGCGAGCGGAACTCCGCTCTGGATAGCTTCAATGTTCACCGTTGTTCCTCCCAAGAACCTCAACACGCTCAGCATTTTATCGATGCATGATCAAGTCCTGATTCAGATCAAAACTGCAGAATTTAGCGCTGTTTGCCACGCATTGTCAGAACTCTCTGGTCTCGCCTCAAAAGGGCTCAAAGTCGTCGGCTTCTGATGTGACCGGTTAGTACCGTAAGGTCATGCGGCTCGTGACATTGCCGGGCGCTCGGAACGGCTTTGTCACTTGAACCCGGTCGGGCCACGTCGCTGGGCGCGACACCTCTTGGAGTAGCCCCCTGAAAGTGGTCCACCAACTGGGATAAATTGTCCCGTAAATTGGAGGATCAGCGATGGCTGGAAAACAAGAAAAGCCGGAAGATATCGTATCGAAGCTTCGGCAGATTGAAGTGCTGCAAGGACAAGGGGCGACGATTGCCGAGGCAGTGCGGCAGATCGGCGTGACGCAACAAACGTTCTATCGATGGCGAAAGCTTTATGGCGGGATGCAGCGGTCTCAGCTCGCTCGGCTGAAGGAGCTTGAGAAAGAGAACCAACGTCTGCGTCGTGCGGTGTCTGATTTGACCCTGGACAAGCTGATCTTGACGGAAGCTGCGAAGGGAAACTTCTAAGCCCTTCACGACGCCGGAAGTGCATCGATCATGTGCGGCAGGAGCTTGGCGTGTCCGAGCGCCGCGCCTGCCGCACGCTCGGCCAGCACCGGTCCACGCAACGCAAGGTGCCGCAAGGCCGGGCCGATGAACAGCGTCTGCCCGATGACATCATCGAACTGGCTGACCGGTACGGACGCTATGGCTATCGGATGGTGACGGGTTTGCTGAACAATGCGGGCTGGTGTGTGAACCACAAACGGGTCGAACGCATCTGGCGACGTGAAGGGCTGAAGGTCCCGCAAAAGCAAAGAAAGAAAGGGCGGCTCTGGCTGAACGATGGGTCATGCGTCAGGCTCAGGCCGGAGCGCCCAAACCATGTTTGGTCCTATGACTTCGTCCAGGATCGCACCGCTGACGGCAGGATCTATCGGACGCTCAACATCATCGATGAATATACCAGGGAGGCGCTGATGATCCGCGTGGATCGCAAACTCAACTCAACCGATGTGCTGGACGCACTGACCGACCTGTTCATCCTGCGCGGTCCGCCGGAATACATAAGATCCGACAACGGCCCCGAGTTCATTGCCCAGAAGGTGCGGGGCTGGATTACGGCGGTCGGGGCGAAGACGGCCTATATCGAGCCGGGATCGCCTTGGGAGAATGGATACTGCGAGAGCTTCAATGCCCGGTTCCGCGACGAGCTGCTCAACGGCGAAATCTTCTACAGCCTAAAGGAAGCTCAAATCCTGATTGAGCAATGGCGTATCCACTACAACACCGTCAGGCTGTCCTTCCCCCCTAGAACTGGGCCATTACATTGGCGGCGAGAGGGGGATTTGGCATGGCTAGGAAGCGACATT